>JAQBZS010000808.1 GCA_027622115.1 Planctomycetota bacterium
TGTCTCGGCTAGTTTTTCGCCGCATTTCGGCGAAAAACCAGCCGAGACAACGAGCAGGAACGGAGGGCTCAGTGACGGGATGGTTGATGCAATGAAAGCCGGGTAGCTTGTCAGTCGTTGCTTCCACCGACGCGGGGTCGGTGGAGAGCGGTGTTGGTGCCGGTGCAACCGAATTTCGGACCTGTTGCAGGTGGAAGAGCCGCAGTTCGACTTTCCCACCGAAGACGTGTTGCGTTTCCGTTTTGAATACGATTTTCTGCCCCGTTCAATCCTGCCTCGCTTCATCGTCCGGCGTCACACGGAAATCAAACGCGGCGACGACAACGTGCCGCTGCAATGGCGGACGGGTGTCGTGTTGACCGGCCCCGACGACCTGCAAGCGACGGCCGTGGTCTGGTCCGACAACCGCGACCGCAAGACCATGATCGACGTCGCCGGCCGCGACCGCCGCGAATTCTTCCGGGAAATCCGCCGCGAGTTCGGCAAAATCCACGACACGTTTCAAAAGCTGGATGTCGCCCAGAAAGTCCCGTTACCGGACCGAGCTGCCGGTGTTTCTGGAGGGCCACACCTGGGTTGACCTGCGCGATGGTCTGTCGGATGCAGCGCTCGACCGCTTGATCTGGGGCATCACCGGTCAAGCCGGGCCGGTGACCGGCTTGTGCGGCAGGATGCCAAGGGGGTCGCGTTTCAATCGTTCTTCTTCCGCATCAAGAGACCGCTGAGATCGTCGCAGAAACTGTAGAGCACCGGGATCGCCAACAGAGTCAGCAGCAGTGACAACGTTTGGCCGCCCACAGCCAGGACCGCGATCGAGCGTCGTTCTTCCGCGCCGGGGCCGGTCGCAATCAACAGTGGCATCAGTCCGGCCACGAACGAGAGCGTCGTCATCAGAATCGGACGCAGGCGGTCGCGGTTGGCCTGAATGATGGCGGTGTCGCGATCGATTCCGGATCGACGCAGGGCGTTAGTGTGGTCGACCTGCAAAATTGCGGCCTTTTTGACCACGCCGAACAGCACCAGCACTCCGAGTGCCGAATAGACGTTGAGCGTTTCGCCGCCCCAATAAAGGCTCAGCAGTCCGAAGGGCACGGCCAACGGCAGCGACAACAGAATCACGAACGGATGCACGAGGTGCTCGTACTGAGCCGCCAACACGATGTACATGAAGATGAAGGACAGGACGAACGTCGCACCGAAGTCCGTGATTAAACGTTCCATTTCGCGGCCGCCGCCCAGGACGTCGATGCGGAACCCTGGCGGCAGACCGATCTGGTCCGCCGCGGCGCGGAGCGCCTCGATGCGATCGCCAAGCGCGTAGCCGTGGGCGATATTGGCTCGCACGGCCACCATCTTCTGCCGGTCGAGCCGATCGATGCGTGAGGCCGATTCCTGATGCCGGAACGTCACTAGGTTGTCCAATCGCGTGAGCACGGAACCCTGCGCGTCTCGATCCAGAAGTTCTGCAGGCGAAAGCACTCCCAGCTCGGGATGTGCTCGGACATACAACTGCGAGATCGACGCGATGTCGTCTCGGTCAACGCCGACGAGTCGCAACTCGACGTCATACGCGTCGTCGATCGACCGGTCACGGTAACGGGAAACGCGGTCATCTCCGCCGACAGACACACGCAGCGTGTCGGCGATCTCGCGGACATCGACACCCAGCGCCGCAGCTCGCTCGCGATCGATCTCGGCCAGCAGTTCCGGGTTGTCGATCTTCAACGTCGAGTACACGTCGACCAAGCCCGGGATGGTCTTCGCCTGCTCGCGCAGTGCCGTGCTGAAGCGAAGCAACTGGCCCATCTCGGGGCCGGTGATCGCGAAGTCAATGTCGACCGGTGCCCCCTGCCGCAGCGATGTCAGGTTCCGCACGGACAGCCGCACGCCGGGAATCTTGCCCAGCCGTTTGCGGACTTCGGCCATCTTGTCGCGCTGCGAGTAATTGCCTTCCCACGCTGTGTTCGGTTCGCCGGCGATCAAGGCCGAACAGAAGCGACTGACGGAAAACGTCCGCTCGAAGCTGTCTTGAAGCCGGATGAAAAACGTCAGGCGATTGACGTCGCCGAAACCGCCGGTGCCGACCGTGGTCAGAACCGTGGTGATGCCCTCCACCTGCTTCAGCTCGGCTTCGATTTGCTCCATGGTTTCGCGCATCGCCGCGAGGCTGGCTCCCTGTTTGGCTTCGGCACGGATTTCGAATTCGGACTCGTCGACGTTGAGTGGCACGTATCCCTTCGGCACGTGCTCGTACAGCCACACGTTCGAGTACATCACGGCCAGCGACACGATCAGCACCAGCCAGCGGAACTTCATCGCCTTGCGGAGCAGCCACAGGTACGACACTTCAATCCAACGGTAGAAGCCTCGACGCGATGCCGGGCCGGCGGATGGTTGGCCGGTTCGTTTCAACATCCGGCTGCACATCATCGGCGTCAGCGAAAAGCTCACCAGCAGCGAGATCAGAATCGCCACCGTTGCCGTGACGCCAAACTGAAACAGCATCCGCCCGGTAACGCTCGACAGAAACGACACGGGCAGAAACACGATGACCAGCGAGAGAGTTGTCGCCAGCACGGCCAGTCCGATTTCCTTCGTGCCCTCCACGGCCGCCGTGTGTGGATCCATGCCCTTTTCTTCGATGCAGTGGAACACGTTTTCGAGCACCACGATGGCGTCGTCGATCACCACGCCGACCATCAAAACCAAAGCCAGCATCGTAACGTTGTTCAACGTGAAGCCAAACATCTTCATGAACGCGAACGTGGCGATGATGGATGCGGGAATCGCGACGGATGCAATCAGGGTCGAACGCCACGAACACATGAACGCCAGCACGGTGAGGCACGCCAGAATGCTGCCGGTGATCAGGTGCTGCTCGATTTCATGCAGGGCCGCGACGATGTACCGCGATTGATCCGAGACGACTCGAATCTCCACGTCATCCGGCAGCAGTTCGCGGCAACGCGGCAACAGCGCTTTGACGCCCTCGATGACTTCCACGGTGTTCTCGCCGGACTGCCGTTGCACGCTGAGCACGACCGCCGGTTCGCCGTTGAACCGCGCGAGTGTGCGGACTTCTTTGGTGGTATCTTTGACTTCGCCGAGATCGCTCAATCGCACGGGCGTGCCGTTGACGTTCGACACAACGAGGTCGGGGAATTGTCTGGAATGCTCGACGCGGCCCATCGTGCGGAGGGCTCGTTCGCGCATGCCTTCGTCAATGCGTCCGCCGGGAACTTCCGCGTTCTGCCGCACGATTGCTTCGCGAACTTCCAGAATCGACAGCCGATGCGCGGCCAGTCTGCGGGCATCGACTTCGACTCGCACGGCCCGATCGGCGGCACCGGCGATCTCGACTTCGCCGACGCCCTTGGACGATTCGATCACGTTCTTCACGTACCGCTCGGCCAAGACGTACAGCTCGCGAGACGATCGGTCGCCCGACACGGCCAGCGTCAGAATGGGCGACGAATCCAGCTCGCGCTTGGCGACGATGGGCGGATCGATCCCCGGCGGCAGTCGTGCCATCGCTCCGGAAATCGCGTCGCGCACGTCCTGAGTCGCGGCGTCGATATTGCGGTCGAGTGAAAACGTAATGATCACGAACGATCGACCGTCGCGCGAAATGGACCGGAGTTCTTCGATCCCTGCGACGGTGGCGACGGCATCTTCCAGAACCGCGCTGACTTCGGATTCGACTTCAGCAGAGGCCGCACCGATGTAGGTGGTGCGGATAAAGACGGACGGCTGATCGGTATCGGGAAAGCGGTCGACACCCAATCGAGGAAACGCCGTGACGCCGCCGACCACGAGTGCCAGGATCAGCATCAGTGCGAAGATCGGTCGTTTGACGCAAATTTCAGCCAGCCAATACACGCAGCACCTTTCGGTTGGAGGGGCTCATCAGCTCAAGTACTCATCGACTGTCATCCGTTGCATGATACAGTAGAAGCTATCTGAAAAGGGGTCTGACCCTCTCCTGCCTTTCCGGGGTCGGGTTTACGTCTTTCAGATTTGGCGGGCAGTGGACTTTGGCTTCATCAAGAATGTCA
>JAQBZS010000809.1 GCA_027622115.1 Planctomycetota bacterium
TGATGTGGCGAATTGAACTCCTCTCAAGAAACACGCGAATTGAGGACTTGGGGGTCAGGCTTACGGCTTTCAGATTTGGCGGTTTGACGTTGGTGATGAAGCCAAAGTCCACCGCCCGCCAAATCTGAAAGACGTAAGCCTGACCCCGGAATGTGACAACTCGAATTAAGCGGGAGCTTCCTCCCCAGCCCAAAGGCACCCGGCTCATGGTTACTGAATTCGCACAAGACAGCACCGGTCAAAAGAGCTTTCAACAGCTCAAGACTCACCTGCATCAGCGGATCGTCGATGCGATCGACCTCTCGAAGGCCGGTGAGCTGCCCGAGGCCGAATTGCGGACGCAGTTGATGGCCCTGGCGAATCACTTGTGTTCGCTGGACTCGGTCCACATCGCGCCGGAACATCGCGAACGCATGGTTCGCGAGTTGATGAACGAGATCTACGGATTCGGTCCACTGGAAGAACTGATGACCGACCCGGAAGTCAGCGACGTTTTGGTCAACGGCCACGACAGCGTGTTCATCGAAAAACACGGCATGTTGCAACGGACCAACGTGCAATTCGCCGACAACGCTCACGTGCTGTCCGTCATTCAACGATTAGTCGGGCGAGCCGGGCGTCGGATCGACGAAGTCTCGCCGATGGTCGACGCGAAGCTGCCGGACGGGTCGCGATTGAATGCCGTCATTCCTCCGGTGGCACTTCGCGGACCGACGATCTCGATTCGGCGTTTCCAACAAGAAGCCCTGAAGTTCGAAGACTTGATCCGCATGGGTTCACTCGCTGCGGAAATGGCCGAGTTCCTCAAACTGGCCGTGCAAGGTCGACTGAACCTGTTGCTCAGCGGTGGTACCGGTGCCGGCAAAACCACGTTGCTCAACAACATCAGTCGCTTCATCCCCACAACCGAACGCGTCGTCACGATTGAAGAAACTGCGGAACTGCAACTGCAACAGCCGGACGTCGTGGCCTTGGAGACTCGACCACCGAACGTCGAAGGCAAGGGCGAAATCCTGCCTCGCGATCTGCTGCGAAACAGTTTGCGAATGCGGCCGGACCGGATCATTGTCGGCGAATCTCGCGGCGGCGAAGTCTTGGACATGCTCCAGGCCATGAACACCGGTCACGACGGATCGATGAGCACCGTGCATGCGAACGATACTCGCGACGCACTCGATCGCTTGGAGTTGATGATCGCGCTGTCCGGCGTTGAACTGCCGACGTCGGTGGCTCGGCAATACATCGCGTCGGCGTTGCAAGTGATTGTGCATGTCTCGCGGCTGAGCACCGGCGAACGAAAGGTCATGCGGATCTCGGAACTGTCCGGTTGCCGAGACGGTGTCTACGACATCGAGGACATCTTCGTGTATCGCATGACCGGCATCAGTTCGACGGGCCGGGCTCAAGGTGCGTTCTATGCCACCGGCTACGAACCCGTGGTGCTCAAGCGATTGTTGGCGTCCGGATTTCGGATTCCCGAATCGCTCTTCACACCGCGCGAACTTTCGGCACCGCAATAGTCACGTTTGAGCCGTCGATGATCCCCTCAACTCCCCAGCACCGTATTGATTCCAATGGCTACTGAATTCCTACCAACTCGCATTGAAGCTCGACCCGAGTACGCCTCGATTCTTCGGGATACCGACAGGTTCGGTACCGGTGACACGGAGGACTCGGCGGATCGCCTCAATATGTGGTTCGATCGCTTGATGACTCAATCGGGTCTGGCGATCCAGCCGTCGCAGTTGCTGATGTTCTGCCTGTTGTTCGGCGCATTCGGCGGCCTATTGCTGCTGGTGATTCAGGACAATCTGGTCGGCATGGGTATCGGAGCCTTCGCCGGTGGATTTGCCCCGATTGCTTACGCCGTGTTTCAACGCGGGCGTCGGCAGTCGACGATGCTGCGGCAGCTTCCCGACATGGTGGAAGAACTCGCCCGTGCGTCGCGGACCGGCCGGAGTCTCGAACAGTGCTACCAGATGGTGGCTCAAGATACGCCGAGTCCTTTGGGTGACGAGATGCGTGCGAGTGCTCGCAAATTGCAAATGGGTATGTCGCTGAAGGATGCGATGGCCGACTTGCCGGAACGCAGCGGGTTACTGAGTCTCAACATTCTGACAATGGCTTTGTCCGTGCATCAGCAAACGGGCGGCGATTTAGTCACGGTGTTGGAACGGCTGTCTCGCACGATTCGCGATCGCATCTTATTCCTGGGCCGGTTGCGAGCCGCCACGGCCGCCAGTCGAGCCACTGCAATCTTCATGATCGCCTTGCCGCCGGGCATCTTGGCGTTCTTCGTGTTACGCGACCCAAATTATCTCACGAACCTGATGTCTTCAACTTGGGGACGGAACAGCACGATTCTGGCGATCACACTGCAAATCATCGGATCACTTTGGGTCCGCCGGATTATGACTCAGAGCGCGAGAACGTAATTGGACGGATCAGGAGAGGTGTCGGGTGGTTCAAAGTTTAATGCTCGCGGACAAAAGCGTTAGACAAACGGAAACGTCAACCCACGAGCATTGAACTTTGAACCACCAGACCCCAGCCCTCTGAACCTCGAATCGCGAATCGCTCACACATAGACTCGGAAACGTCATCATGCCTGGTTGGGTAACAAGCGCGTATTTGATTCTCGCACCGATCATCACGGTGTGGATGGTGATCCGCATCATCAAACGACGACGTGCCGAACGGGAACAACAGCAGGCCGATTCGCTTCCGTTGTCGCCCGCGACGTCGGCTGTCGATGATCAACTCACGCAAACAGCGGCAACCGACCTTTCCGAACCGGCGTCCGTTCCGGATACCGTCGCTGCAATGGCATCCTCCGTCCGGCGAGACGACGAAGCGACCGCGTCCGAATTGGCCGATGCGACCTCGGGATTTCCGCCGCAACCGGAAGCCGTTCAAACCGCATCACCGTTCGATTCTGGAATTCGCGAGTCACTCGAACCAATCGGGTTGGCCACGGTAGGTGGTGTCGGCGTCGGTCGAAGCTGGGAACACCACACGCTGTTCGGGAGTCTGGCTCCCACGACCTTCGACGACGGCAACGACATCCCGCAGGTCGAACCCGAGCACATGCCCAGTTTGGACGGGTCGGGCTACGTGTTCGGTTCGGTCACTCCCATGTTGGCGGAGATGTTGCCCGAGTCCGACGAGCGGGCTGCAGCGTCAAAAAAGGAACTGGTCCACGCCGGTTTTTACAATCCGCACGCGAGGCAGAACTTCAAGGCCATCCGCTATCTCGGCATCATGTTGCCGCTTCTGCTGCTTGGTGCCGGCTTGGCGTTCGGACCACCCGCTCTGGAACTCCCGATGTTGGCCGGCATCGTCGTGCTGCCGGTTCTGGGTTGGGCTCTGCCGCGTATCTATCTGCAAAACAAAGCCCGAGACCGTCGCAGCGAAATCGAAGGCGCGATGCCCGACATGCTGGACATGCTCAACATGTGTGTCAGCCAAGGTTTGACCGTGGTGCATTCGATGGGCAAGGTCGGTCGCGAGTTGAAGCCCATCTATCCGGCGATGTCGCAGGAATTGAATATCGTGGCGGATCAGGCCGAATTGGGCACGCTGCCGCAGGCACTCGAAAACCTCAACAAACGAGTCGATGTGCCGGAAGTGCATTCGTTCTCGGCGTTGATGATTCAGACGGGACGGATGGGAACCAGCGTCTCGCAAGCCTTGATCGAATACAGCGACAACATGCGCGAGACACTCCGCCAACGAGCCGACTCGCGATCGAATCGTTCAACGTTCCGGTTGCTCTTCCCAACGGTGTTGTGCTTGATGCCGGCCGTGTTCATGTTCTTGCTCGGCCCCGCCATCGTGGACCTGTCGAAGTTCTTCAGCGTCGATGGCGGTAGCGCGGTCCTGCGACAGGGCCGAGACTCGTTCCAGCAATTCAATCAGCAGCAAGGCCAACAACCCGGCCAGTAACGGTTCGGCGTTCGCTCATGTTCTGATTGATCCGGCTAACGGGAGTCTACCGTTTTCTATGTGCTCTCCACCGGCCCCGTGCCGGTGGAAGCCACGACTGACAAG
>JAQBZS010000810.1 GCA_027622115.1 Planctomycetota bacterium
TCCTCGCATATCAACAACCGTCGCGATTCGAGTTGGTCGCGTCGTGGAAAGCTTATCGCGAGTGGCGAAAGGTGATTCGGTCTTCTCAAGCCGACCTGATCCATGCCAACGATTTCGAGAATGCGCGTTCCATCTGCTTGGCCACCTGGCGAGCCGACGTACCGCTGGTGTGCCACGTCCACTTTCCGCCAAGTCGCGAGTACACCGAATGGGCATTTCGTCGACTGCCCGCGCCGAATGTGTTCGTCTTTAACAGTCGTGCCACGCAAACATCCGTCGCCGACATTTTGGATCGGCAGTGCCCGCGTTCCGAACAACTTGTGATTCATAACGCCGTGAGCATTGTCGACTTTTCGCCGCAACCGCCTCCTGAACACGACATTCCGCGGATCGGCATCATTGCGAACCTGCTTCCCGTCAAGGGGCATCGTGACTTCCTCAAGATGGCGGAGTTACTGATTCGGCAAGATATCAAAGGCAAATTCGTGATCATCGGCGAGGACATTTACTCGACCGGCTATCGACATGCTCTCGAACAGGAAGCTCGATCGCTGGGCCTGGGAGACCGAGTCGAATTCTTAGGACACTGCCCGAACGTGCCGGAACTGATTCGCGACCTGGATATCGTTGTGTGTGCATCTCATGAAGAGCCCTTCGGTTTATGTCTGATCGAGGGCATGGCCTGCGAACGACCGATTGTGGCCACGCGAGTGGGCGGGATTCCCGAGGTTGTCGAGGACGGAGTGACGGGGATCCTCGTGCCGTCGCGATCGCCGATTCAGCTTGCAACGGCTGTCGCGGATTTATTGGCTGACGCGGATTTGAGGAAAGAAATGGGTCGGGCGGGACGCGATCGCGTGTTGCGTTATTTCACTCCCGAATGTCACGTCGAACGCATGATCGAAGCGTATCGCCGGTTGTTCGTGTGCTAGGTTTGCCTCCATTACGAGTCTTTAAGTGATCGAGTGAGCCATGAATCCACGTAAATCCCCGCTTAGCAGCGAAGCCGACATCCAGAACGCCTATTTCGGAACCCGCGTGGCCGAGGCGTATGTGGCGGGACGTTTCGAAAGCGAACTCAATCGCATTCTGCATCGCAAACAAGTCGCCGCAGTGAACAAAGTGATGATGGAGCATCTGCCCGTGCATTCGCTGGAAATCGCGCCCGGTCCCGGACGCGTCACTCGCGAAGTTACGCCGACCGGCAAGCTGACTTGCTTGGAATACAACGCTGGCATGATCGAACAGGGCAAACAGAACTGCCTGAACGTCAACGAATGGGTCCAGGGCAACGCGTTTGAATTGCCGTTCGAGGAACCGTTCGAGTTTGTGTATACATTTCGCTTCATTCGCCACTTTAAGCACGAAGACCGCCAACGGCTTTATTCGCAAATCAAGCGAGTGCTGACGCCCGGCGGGTATCTCGTGTTCGATGCGGTTTGCGAGCGATTTTCGAAGCCGCTGCGACTGGCGAAACCGGAAGACTATCCGATCTATGACAAGCTCTATCCGCGAGGTGAATTGCTTAAGGAGTTGTCGGCGGCCGGCTTTCGGGTTACGAAACTCATCGCGGTGCAAAAGTTCTTTCGTTGGCAATACCTGAGCCAAGTGATGATCGGTCCGCGAGCCAACTGGCTCAACCGCCTGATCGTCGGCGGGCTTGAGAGTTTGCCTCGCCAAGACGGGCTGGAATGGATCATCGTATGTCGCCGCGCATAGCCTATTGGACCAGTTCCTTTGAATCACACATGGAGGCGGTCGCGAGCGAAGTGGCCTTGTTGCGTCGGCATTTTCGGCCGAGCGTGAGTTGGGGGCTAAGTCATCATCACTGGGCGATGCTGTCACCGCGCTGCGGATACTGTCTACATCCAAAACTCCATGTGTTGTTTCGAATCGCAACACGAGTGCTCCAACCGTTGTTTGAAATCAACCATGTGTTTGGGTCGTTGGGGGACTGGTTCTACATTCAAGGTTCTTGTCGTCGCCCGACGGTTGTGACAACGGCGGCACAAGCCCCACCGGTGGACAAGGGACTGCTGGATCAAGTCGATCGCTTCGTGGTCGAGCATCCGGCGGGTCGCGCGGAATTACAAAACCTGGGTATTGATGCGAATCGAATTCGGCTGATCTTTCCACCGGTTGATTTGCAACGGTTTGCTCCTCGAAAAGCGGCCGACGAAGACACGTTCGTGGTGTTGTTTGCATCGAGTCCCGACGACGCGACTTGGCTGGAGTCTCGCGGGATTGCGGCGCTACTGGATGCGGCCGCGCTTTGTCCGGACATGACGTTTCGGTTGTTATGGCGACCTTGGGGTAACAGCCGGCCCCTGGTCGAACGCTGGATCGCACAACGTGGTTTGCGGAACGTGGATGTTGTGGTCGGACGTGTGGAAGACATGTCAATCGAGTATCTGCGAAGTCATGTCACGATTGCGCCTTTCGTGGAACGCAACCACTGCAAGCCCGCGCCCAATTCGCTACTGGAGTCACTCGCGTGTGGGCGACCGGTGTTGTGTTCGCCGATCGTCGGGATAGCGGAAATCGTTGAGCGAGAGCATTGCGGCGTTGTCAGTGAACCGACCGGCGAAGCCATCGCTGAAGGACTTAGGCGACTTCGCGGGGACTGGTCGGACTATTCGTTGGCGGCGAGGCAGGTTGCAGAGAAGAACTTTGAAGAAGCTCGATTTCTATCGAGCTATCGGGCCATCTACCGGGAGCTACTTGCAACATGACTATCACAGTGAGATCCGCGGCTTCCAAACGCGTATTGTTGTTGAGCGAGGTGTTTCCGCCGAAGACGGGCGGCAGCGGTCGCTGGTTTTGGGAGATTTATAGTCGACTGCATGCGGAAGATGTTGTGATTGCGGCGGGCATGGACTCCGGAGCGGTGGCGTTCGATCTGACGCATGACTTGGATGTGGTGCGCATGCAACTCGCGATGCAGCAATGGGGGATCACCAGTCTCAGTGCGATGCGGCATTACTGGACCATCGTTTGGAAATTGTCGAATCTGGTTCGGAACGGCAATGTCGACATCGTGCATTGCGGGCGATGTCTGCCCGAAGGTTGGATGGCGTATGCACTGAAGAAGCTGCAAGGAGTGCCGTACATTTCTTACGTACACGGGGAAGACGTCGAGGCCGCCGCGACGAGCCGCGAGTTGTCTTGGATGGTGCGGCGTGTGATTCACAACGCCGACTATCTCATTGCCAATAGCCATAATACGGCGTCGATTCTTACCGAATGCTGGCAAGTGCCGTCCGAGCACATCCGAGTCGTGCATCCGGGTGTCGACACAACTCGATTTGTCCCCGCGCCGGCAAGCGCGGTGGTCCGCCGCCGATTGGGCTGGAAGGATCGTACGGTGGTCCTCACGGTCGGGCGACTTCAGAAACGCAAAGGGCACGACATGATGATCAGAGCCCTGCGAGACATTCGTGATGCCGTGCCGGATGTGCTGTTTGCCATCGTGGGAGACGGTCAAGAACGCGAGTTTCTGGAATGCTTGGTGAAGACCGAGGGAGTCGAGGGCCATGTGAAGTTTCACGGTGAGATCAACGATCGCACCATGGTGCAGTGTTATCAGCAGTGTGACTTGTTCGCTTTGCCGAATCGCCAAGTGGGCCGAGATATCGAGGGGTTCGGCATGGTGTTGCTGGAAGCTCAGGCTTGCGGTCGGCCGGTCTTGGCGGGGAAATCGGGCGGCACGTCCGAGACGATGGACATTCCACGGACGGGTGTGGTGCTGCCGTGCGAAGAGCCGGTGCAGATCGCCGAGCAGGTTGTCGAGCTGCTACTGAATCCGGAGCGACTGGAATCGATGGGTGCGGCGGGACGTGAATGGGCCGAACAGGAATTCGATTGGTCGGCACTCAGTCGGCGAGCTGCGGATCTGTTTGGAGTTCGACGTCGTGTTGGCGAAGATCCTGCCGATATCGGTATTGCGAATGAAAAGGAAGCTGTGATTCTCGTTTGAATGGAGGGCTGGGGTCGGGTGGTTCAAAGTTCCTGAGTCTACCGGATTCTATGTGCTCTCCAC
>JAQBZS010000811.1 GCA_027622115.1 Planctomycetota bacterium
CTATCTGAAGCCGACGCGATTGCAGGGATTTCGGCTGGATCGCGACGAGTACGTCCCAATCGAACCGGACAAATCGGCCGCGCTGGAATGTCGTGAGCTTGGTCTCTTGCTTCGACTGAATGACGAAGGACGGTTGCGAATCTTCGATCGGAAGACGGGCAAGCAATTGTTGTCCGACGCCGAGGCGGGACAGTTGGCCCACAAACAGGCAGCGGTTGAACGCAAACGGGCAAACGCGGAACGTCGGCGAGCCGATGCGGTCGAAGCGGAACTTGAGCGATTGCGAAAACAATTGCGTGACTTATGAGATGAGGTGAGTTCTCCGCAGTTCGGGACCGGGGTCTGGCTTACGTATTTCAGATTTGGCGGCCGTTCGACGCGGAAATCACCAACAACGACAAACCGCCAAATCTGAAATCCGTAAGCCTGACCCCCAAGCCCTCAATTGCCGCGTTCTCTGCAGGGAGTTCAATTTGCCAACGTCGCAGGAAAACGGGAACCACATCCGACATCTGCCTGCCTTCTTCCTTGCGTGTCTTTCGTGGTTGCCTAATCGACGAGACGTCGGTGATCCTTCATCCGGTGCGCGTCTTCCCCTATATTCACCGACGCACTCGTGGCTGTGACGTGGCTCGTTGAAGTCGGTCGCGTGATCTGGCCGCACGCCGTTTTTGCTAGCCGTTCGTTGGTCGATCGGCGGTCATCCCGTGATTCTCGAAGCTTGGATCGGAGCACTCCCATGACACAAATCACTCGTCGTAACTTTCTGGAAACGTCTGGAGTTGCCGCTTCGATTTTGATTGCCGGGACCAAGGCGTCCGGCAACTTCTTCGGTGCCAACGATCGCGTGCGAATTGCGGTGGCCGGACTGAATGGGCGTGGCGGCAGCCATATCGGCGGTTGGACCAGTCAGAAGAACGTGGAGTTGGCCTACTTGGCGGACCCCGACGAAAACGTGCGAAACCGGCGACTTAAGAGCGTGCAGAAAGTCGTTGACGGCAAGAACACCACCCAGGGAGTCGCGGACATTCGCAAGGCACTCGAAGACAAGACCGTCGATGCCATCTCGGTGGCGACCCCCAACCATTGGCATTCACTGATGACGATTTGGGGAGCCCAACACGGCAAACACGTGTACGTTGAAAAGCCAATGAGCCACGATGTCGCCGAAGGTCGCGTGGCTGTCGAGGCACAGAAGAAATACGGCGTTGTCATTCAACACGGCACGCAATCGCGGAGCAGTTCGCAAATCGCCGGACTTCACGAAGCCATCCAAGCGGGCAAGTGGGGAAAACTCAAAATATCGTATGGGTATTGTTGCAAACCGCGTGGCAGCATCGGCACCAAGGGTGTCGCGGCGGCCCCGAGCAATTTGGATTGGAACCTGTGGCGTGGCCCTGCCGACATCGACGAGTTCCACGGCAACTACGTGCATTACAACTGGCACTGGTTCTGGAAGACCGGCAACGGCGACCTCAACAACCAGGGCACGCACCAGTTGGACATCGCCCGCTGGGCACTCGACAAAGACCAAACACATCCGATTCGGACGATGGCGTTGGGCGGTCGATTCCAATGGAATGATCAGGGCGAAACTCCCAACACGATGTACGGACTCGCCGAATACCCGAACGGTCAGTTTGTGTACTTCAATGTCCGCAACGTGAATTACAAGGGTTACCCACGGCAGGTCGAGAACGAGTACTACTTTGAAGACGGTGGTCGCATCGTCCGCAACAAGTATTACGCCAAGGGCAGCAACGAGGGTGAATCCGTCTCGGTCCCGGCGGGCAAAGTGACTCCCGGCGGCAACTGGGGCAGCTTCATCGCGGCCGTGCGAGCCGGTAATCCCGACATGGCCAACGGCAATGTGCATGAAGCGCACTACGGTTGTGTGCTCGGTCACCTGATGAACAACTCCTATCGGTTGGGCGAAACCGTGCCGTTCAACGCCAAGGCCGGGCGCTTCGGAGACAACGCCGACGCCTCCGAGCACTTCGGCCGATTGCACGACATCATGCAGACCGGAGTCGGCGTGAAGGACAGCGAGAAATATACGGTTGGACCGTGGCTGACCTATGACCCGAAGACGGAGCTTCACGTCGGTGAACATGCCCAAGCGGCCAACGCGCTCTTGAAGGACGCCAATCGATCCGGTTTCGAGATCCCGGATGCGTCAAAGGTTTAGCGTGGATTGATTGCCATGCGCGGCCTTTTTGTCACGGGAACTGACACGAACGTCGGCAAGACATACGTTTCGGCGATGATCTTGCGAGAACTTGTTTCCGACGGTGTTCGTGTCGGTGTCTTCAAACCGGCGTGTTCCGGCAGCGAAGCCGATGTCGCGGGCAATCGTACTTGGCCCGACATCGAAGTGCTGGCGACTGCGGCGCAGGTGGATCCGCTGACCGTTTGCCCGCAGTTTTTCCATCACCCGTCCGCTCCACCGGTTGCCGCCCGCAAGGAACGCCGTCGCGTCAATCTGGCCGCGATCAACGCCGGCTTGAAGTGGTGGGCCGATCACGCGGATGTGCTGATTGTCGAGGGCATCGGCGGACTGTGCTGTCCTCTCACGGAAACTCGCACGCTGGCGGACTGGGTACGGTGGCTCGGTATCCCGATGCTAATCGTGGTTGACAACCGATTGGGCGCGATCAACCACGCGTTGCTGACGATTGAAGTGGCTCGGTCGCGAGACATCCCCGTGGTTGGCGTGATCATGAACGAGGCCTCGACGGGAGTCGATCCAGTGGTGGCGGATTCGAACGCCGAGCAGATTGAACTTCACGGTCAAGTGCCGATCCTCGGGCACGTGCGGCACGATTCGGGCAGCTTGTGTCATGATCCGCAGGACAGCAAAATGGATTGGATTTCGTTGTGTGGGCGCTTTATGGAATAGCTCGCCAGAGCCCGGCACCAGACTGATATTGACGCGACTTACAACCGAGAGAGTGACTGAATCATGCCCATCGAAGTTGCATGTGGAAACTGCCAGGGACGCTTGATGGCCGAAACGCCCGGCACGATCGTCGCCTGCCCGCATTGTGGAGCCCACTTGACCGTTCCGGGTACCGAGCCCGCCCCGGCCGCTGCTCCCGTGGCCCATGAGTCTGAACCGAAACCGGTTCTGGCCGAGCAGCAAACCGCCGCCGACAGTCCATTGCCAAGCTTTACGCCTCCCGACGCGACAAACGATGCCCCCGAGTCTTTCCCGGACTTCTTGGCTCCGAGTCCGGCAGTGTTTTCCGCACCCGACGAGGATGAACCTGCATTTCCAGATTTCAGCGCGCCGGCGCCGGTGATCACGTCGAGTCCCGTAGCGGAAACCGCTCCCGGTCCCGAAGCATCAGCGACTGCGGTCGAGACCGCTCCAGCCGCGGTGGTTGCAGAAGCGGTTCCAGCCCCTGTCGCCGCTTCGTCATTCGAACCAACGCCGTCCAGCGCGCCTCCGCAGCCGGCCACCGCAATACCGGAGTCGTCGACTGGGCGACGCAACGCGAAGAAGCCGAGCGAAGGTCGTGTCTCGCGGACGATGTTCATCATCGTGGCCAGCTATGCCAGCGCCGTGACGTGTTTTTTGATTTTCGTCTTTTCGAAGCCGGACCAATTCTTCAAGCCCACCGCCGGGGAAATGGAATCGTTGCCCGATCTCCCCAACCGCAAGGGCACGATTTTGGGCAACGGCGGCAAGTTGCCGGAAAGCAGTTTTTTGCTCCCCAAGCAAAAGCTCAAAATCGGCGACGAACCGCGGCGGCTGGGCAACGTGGAGATCAGCGTCATTAAGGTCGTCAAGGGGCCGCTGGAGATTGTCCCGTTCAGCGCGATGATCGACATGGGCGGGAACCCGGGCAAAGTCGAGCAGACTCAAGACGTGTTGCAGTTGTGGATCAAGTTGAAAAACGTGTCAAAGGACCAGAGATTCTCTCCGATTGACTTTGAGTTGCTGCGAAACCCCGAACCCGTTGATCCGGACTTGCTGGACACCTTCGTCGCCAAGGCCGGCGTCAATGTGAACGCAACGCCGCGAATTCACGTGTAC
>JAQBZS010000812.1 GCA_027622115.1 Planctomycetota bacterium
CATAGAATCCGGTAGACTCAGCAAAGTTCAATGCTCGCGGATAACACGTTAGAGCAAGGAAGACGTCAACAGAGCAAGGAAGACGTCAACCCGCGAGCATTGAACTTTGAACCACCCGACCCCAGCCCTCCATTGCACGAAATCTGTACGAATGAATTCGCAGTCAAGAGCCAATTTTCAATACCCTACTTCTTGGCTCACAGGTGATATCAACGCGCCTTGATGCGTGCCAGGTCGTTTATTAAAGCCACTCCAGATGCATGAACCTTCCAGTAGCTTGGGACCATTTTCCCGTGAACGCTCGGGACAATGGTCCCAAGCTACGGCGGAGTTGCCTTACCAAATCAATCACAAAGTGAACGCGGTCTGACATGGCCAAGAAGAAAAAGAAAAAATCGCCAGCCGCCATTCCATCCGAGTGGCAGGTCAACGTGTTCGGCGTGCGACACCTTTCACCGTCCGGTGCGTGGCATTTGCGCCGCTATTTGGATCGATTGAAGCCCGACGTCGTGCTGATCGAGGGTCTGTCCGACGCGAACGACTTGATCAGCGACATTACTCGCAACGGGTCCGTGCCGCCGATCGCGATTCTGGCGTATTCGGACTCGCTGCCGGTTCGCACGTTGGTCTATCCGTTCGCCGCCTACAGCCCCGAATACCAAGCGTTGGTCTGGGCCAAGGAAAACCGCGCGGTGGCCGAGTTCATCGATCTGCCGTCGGACATCTTCCTTGCGTTTCAAGACCGGCTGCCCGCCGCGTTGGGGGTCGACGCTGACGACAACGCTAACGAGGGCGAAGGTGACAACGAGTCGGATGGGGGCGAACCGAGCGACGATGACGCCGATCGCGATGTGCCTGCCGCGCAGTTCGACGAAGCCGAACGCCGCGTTTCGCTGTACGACCGCTTCGCGCATGCGTCCGGCGAAATCGACTACGAGACGTATTGGGAGCGTCGTTTTGAACACAACTTGAGTGACGAGAGCTACCGTTTGGCGGCGTTCGAATTCGGCCGCGGGCTTCGCGAGCTAGAGACGGACACCAGACTGTCGCAGGCCGAAAACCTGGTCCGCGAAGCGTATATGCGGCGTCGGATTCAAGAGACGATCGAAGCCGGTTACGCGCCCGAAAAGATCGTCGCCGTGGTTGGTGCGTACCACGCGTCCGTCCTTTCCAGCGAGCAACCACCGCTCAGCGACGAGGAACTCAACGGACTGAAACGTCGGCCGAGCAAGCTGACGCTGATGCCGTATTCGTACTTCAAGCTGTCTTCGCAGTCCGGTTACGGTGCGGGCAACCACGCGCCCGCCTACTTCGAATTGCTGTGGGAAGCGCTCGATCACGAAGACCTGCACCAACTGCCGGCCAAGTATCTCTCGTCCATCGCGCGGCACATGCGAGACTCCGGCACGCATCGCTCAACGGCCGAAGTTATTGAAGGTGTCCGGTTGGCTCGCACGTTGTCCGGGTTGAAGGACGGGCAAGCACCGACGCTCGCCGACCTCCACGACGCCGCCACCACGTTGATCGGCCACGGACAGCATTCCGTGGTGGCTGAGTCCGTCGCGCGAGTCGACGTCGGCACGGCAATCGGACGTTTGCCGAAGGGCGTCAGCAAGACTTCGATCCAGGACGACTTCGAACGCGAGCTTGACCGCTTGAAACTCGCCAAGTACCGCACCGGCGTCAAACAGGAACTGGCACTCGATCTCCGCGAGAACCGCCGCGTCAAGACCGAGGATGCGGCGTTCTTGGATCTGAATCGCTCGTCGTTCTTGCACCGGCTCCGCATGCTGGGCGTGGACTTTGCCGAGCCCGTCCGCACGAATCAGGAGTCCGCCACCTGGGCCGAACGCTGGGCCGTGCAATGGACGCCTGAGTCTGAAATCCAACTGGTGGAAGCCGTGCTGCTGGGCGAGACCGTCGAACTGGCCACGGGCTACAAGTTCCGCACCAGCTTGGAAGAGACGACGTCCGTGGGTGCCGCGGCCGAGTTTGTCGGGCACGCCTGCCGGTGCGGTTTGATGAAGGCCATGGAACACGCGCGGCGACGTTTGCAGGAACTCGCCGCCGAGAGCACGGAGTTCGCGGCCGTTGCTCACGCCGCCAACGAACTGGGCATGGTGGTGCGATACGGCGACGTGCGGCGGTTCGATGCGTCACCGCTGATCCCGCTCATCGCCGACTTGTTCGTGCAAGGAGCGTTGGCTGTGTTCCCCACCGCCATCTGCGACAACGACGCCGCCAAGCAGATCGTGGTCGGCATCGATGAACTCAATAAGGTCAGCCTCGAGTACTCCGAGGAAGTGGACGAGGAACTTTGGACCAGCAAGTTGCAGTCGCTGTCGGACTCGGACGATCGCAACCCGCTGCTGTCCGGATACGCGTGCTCGATATTGCTCGAGCGGACATTGATCTCGAACGAACAACTGGCTCGCGAAGTCTCGCGTCGATTGTCTCCGGGGATTTCCGCAGACCTGGGAGCCGGTTGGTTCGAGGGATTGGCGGCGCGAAATCGGTACGCGTTGTTGGCTCGGCAGGCGTTGTGGGAGCAGTTGGCGGACTATGTGCAGTCGCTGGATGACGAGCAGTTCCGCCGGGCGTTGGTCTTCCTGCGGCGAGCGTTCGGCAGTTTCCGTCCGCCAGAGAAACGGCACATCGCGGAAAACCTGGGCGAGTGCTGGGGCGTGTCGGAAGACGTGGCCAGCGAACTGATCGGCCAGGAGATGACGGAAGAAGAAGAGCAGGCACTCAGCGACTTGAACGATTTCGACTTTGGTGACATTTGATCGAGGAAACTGATGGCCGACGACAAATTCGATGTCGAGCAACTCAAACGCTGGCGGCTGGTATTGGGCAACAGCGCCAACGACGCCCTGGGCGGCATGTGCCCGTCCGGCGCGGACATGACACTCTCGGCCGCCCAACAGGAAATGGACGAGGCACTCGCCGCCATCTACGACGAAACCGAGGGCGAGACTGAAAGCGACCGACGCCAAGCCGGGCTGGGCGGGTCATCGCCTCGGTTGTCCAAATGGCTGGGCGACATCCGCACGTATTTCACCGAAGACGTGGTCACGGTGATCCAGCAGGACGCCATCGAACGCAAGGGCCTGGACCAACTGCTGTTCGAGCCGGAGTTGCTGAAGAATGTGCAACCTAACGTGCAGTTGGTGGGAACGTTGATGTCACTGAGCGGGCGGATTCCGGAACGCACGAAAGAGACGGCCCGCATGGTTGTGCGAGCGGTAGTCGACAAGATTCGGCTCGCGTTGGAGCAACCCATTCGCCAAGCCGTGATGGGCGCGTTGAATCGCAACGAGCATTCACCGATCCCCAACGTCAGCAGCATCGACTGGAAGTGGACGATCGGCCGTAACCTGAAGAACTACAACAAGGAGCTGGGCCGGATCATCCCCGAACGAGTCTGGTTCTTCTCACGCGCCCAACGCACCAACAACTGGACCGTGATCGTGGACATGGACCAGAGCGGATCGATGGCCGACTCGGTGGTTTATGGCGCGGTCTGCGGATCGATCTTCGCCAGTCTGCCCGCGTTGGACACACGAGTCGTTGCGTTCGATACCGAAGTCGTCGACCTGACCGAAAAGTGCGGCGACGATCCGGTGGACATGTTGTTCGGCGTGCAATTGGGCGGCGGGACGGACATCAACAAGTCGGTCGGCTACTGCGAGCAATTCATCACGGATCCGTCGCGCACGCTCTTCGTCTTGTTGACCGACCTGTACGAAGGCGGCAACGAAGCCCAACTGGTTCGCCGCCTGGCCGACATGGTGGAGTCGGGTGTCCGAGTCTTGTGCTTGCTGGCGTTGTCTGACCACGGCGTTCCTTACTTCGACGACCGCCTGGCTCGCAAGCTGGCGGGACTCGGCATCCCGTGCTTTGGTTGCACACCGCAGAAGTTGCCGGAATTGTTGGAAGGCGCTTTGCGAGGCGACGATCTGCAAGCACTGGCGACTCGCGTGAGTGACAAAGCCAAATGACGCGTGGAAAACCCAATGACTATTGAATCGTCGGGA
>JAQBZS010000813.1 GCA_027622115.1 Planctomycetota bacterium
GACCAATCGCGACAAAAAAACGCCGGAACTGACAAATTGCAGTTCCGGCGTTTTCGTTGGCCAACGACGTGACACGTAAAGTTTAGCGATGCCAGTGACCTGTTTGATGCCAGTGGTAGTGTCCGGGGATGACGTGGTCGTGGTTGCGGTGTCGTTGAATCGTGGTCGGATGGTAATCGTAGTGACTGGGGTCGTGATAAGTCGGCTGCCGATACGAGTATCCGCCGTAGTTGCCGTAGTACGAATTCCCGAAAGACGAGCCCCTGCTGTACGAGCCGTAACTTGACGGCCGATAGAACGAGCTGCCGAAGCCGCCAAAGCTCGAACGACAACTGTTGCCGAATCCGTGATCGGCCGACGCCGAATCGGATTCCACCAACCCAAACACCGCAACTGCCGCACACGCGAAGAGGAGCTTTTTCATGACTTGTTCCCTTGTCGTGAAAGTGAAGGAGAGTTTGATTCACTTCCATTGGGAATATGCAACAGTCATGCCGAATCTGCCGGTCACGGCGTAAGTTCCATTGTGTCAACAGCTTGCAGCATTACTCCGACTTGTGCCGCACTGTGAGTCGCGTGATCACTTCGAATGAACTGTCCTCAATACGACGACAGGATAAGTAGGTAGGCCGGGAATTGTTTCTGCACGCGTCCTGATGCATCGATGCCACCTCGATTGCGTTTATTCCTCGATGACTCGCGCGCGCTTTGGAATGGGCACGAACGTAACCGGGGCCGGAATGACGACGTCCGTGTTCATCCGATTCGACGATTCGTTGGTCCATTCGAGGTTGACGTTTTCGGCGATGGACCGGTCGGTTGCGAGCAGTTGGCCGTCGATGCTGACGATCAGGAACTTGCCGTTCTTTTGCTGGGCTTCGACTTCCTTGCGACCCTGGCGGTTGAATTCGCGGAAGTAATCGATGGATTGGCCCGGCGCGATGTGGGTCAGCGCGTTGTCCTTGGCTCTTGCGATCAGCTCCTGACGTTTCGCGGCCGTCAGCGTGATGGGAATCATGCGGCCTTCGTCGACCAAGATTCGTTGGGGACCTCGATGGAAGCCCCACTGATTGGGCGAAAACACGCGGTTGTGTTTTTCGAGGTCAACGAACACGTCGTTCTTGGTGCGGTTGGTGAGTAGGAATCGCATGTAAAAGTGGGGGTCGTCTTTGCGTTCGTACAACTGTCGCTCGACACTCACACCCAACAGCCTGCCGGCGACCATGTGGTGCCAGCCAAGGAACAGCGGCTGCTTCAGTAACTCGCCCAGCACCTCAGCCCGGTCGATGCCGACGGCCCGCTGGAGACCTCGGATCGTGGACTCCATCTTCGGCCAGGGAAGTTGGATCAACATGCTGTTCTTTGCACCGGGGCCGGCTTCGATCCCCAGGTAATACGAGACCATGGGCGTGATCTCCATCGGCACCGTCTCCGCGACTTGCCGCCAGAGATGTCCCTCTTCGGCGAGATAATCGATGATCGCGCGAGCTTGATCTTCGCTGATTCGCGACGTGGACCAATGCGACGGGAATTGCTCGTGCGACGATTGGCTCATCAGGCCTGCGGATCGCAAACGGTTCTGGGCGAGTCCGACGTACACGATCTTGCAACTGAAGTCTTTCGCTCGCTCCTTGAGTTTTGCCGACATGCCTCGCGTGAGCGATTTCTTGTCGGACGGGATCACTTCGAGTTCGACTGCGCCGGTGTTCAGCTTGCCGATCCAGTCGCCGTCCTTGAACTTAAACAATGAGACTGGTGCCGCAACTTTGTATTTCCCAACGCCCGCTAAAATGTGGTACGCGTCGGAATTGAAGAATGGGTATCGAGGTGCGACCGAGCACGAGTGTACCGACAACTTGGTCGACTCGCCGGGCTGCAACTTCTCCGTGAGAAACGCGGCGGGCCCATCGTATGCGGGCGCACCGACCTGCAATTCCTCACCCACGGCGTTGACGACATTCGGAACGCGAAACGACGGAGATATCGTCGTGAACTGAATCACGCGGTCCGACACGTTCTTGATAACCAGTTCGACCGACACGCTCTCACCGACTCGCACTCGATCGGTGGCATCTTCAAATGGACCGCTGACGTACGAGACGCCGGCTTGCAAGCCCTTGACGGGTTTGCCCCATGCGATCTTTGCTTTTGGCGCGGTCTTACGGACGGATTCGGATGCCGCCTTTGCTGGTGAATCGGTTTTGGGCTGCTGAGCGTCGGAAGGCGTGCCCAGCCACAGAGCACACGCGACCGCCATGCCTAGCATCGCCGAAAGCAACCACGCCGATCGCCGAAGGAATCGTCCTCGTGTCATCGATAACTCCAGTAAACGAACACCTCAAGTCAAGGATCCGCCGGACGGTGCCGACTCACGGCGATCATTGTGGCTTGCCACTCGAAATGGTCACAGTCCAACTGCGGCGATTTCCCGGCCCGTGGATTGACCGCGGACGCCGCGAATTCTCTAAAGACTCTCGAAAGTTTCTTGGCACTTGCTTGGTTCACTCCGGATGCAGACGCTATTAACTGCGTTTCGCCCCAGTCTTCGCTCGAAGGGATTTGATGTTTAAGTTCGCGACTCGGAATCTGATGAGCCGCCCGATGCGGTCGTTGTTGTCGTTGCTGGGATTGAGCGTCGCGATTGCCGGGATGGTCGGATTGTTCTCGGTCGCCGAAGGACTGGACCGCATTGTCAGTTCCGCCTTCAACCGGATTCCCGGCCTGGTCGCCATGCAGCCGGGTTCACCGATTCCGTTGTTTTCGTCGCTGCCGTCAAGTTGGGAGCAGGACATCCAAGCGGTTGCCGGTGTGTCCGTCGTGAATCCCGAGGTTTGGACACGAGTCAACGCGATGGACGGCAAAATGGTGATCAGTCCGCCGCGAGTGCTGTTTGGGACAAAGATTCAGACTCGCCGCCGACTCAAGTCTGATCCCTATCGCGACGATCTGGTTGCCGGCCGTTTCTTGGAAGAGCAGGACCAGGGCACTTGGAACGTGGTCGTCAGCCGACCGATCGCGAAGGAATTGAACAAGGGCGTCGGCGACACCGTTCGCGTCAATGGGCAAGTCATGTCGATCGTCGGCATCTATGATTGCGGCTCGTTGTTGCTCGACGTCACGATCATTCTCGACATTGATCAGCTCCGTCAGTTGGCACGTGTGGAACCGAGCAGCGTTTCGAATTTCTATATCGAGCTGGATGATGGGGCCGAATCCGACTCCGTGTCGCGTGCGATTGCGGCGGTGTTTGTCGGTCGCGAACTTGAGGCCTGGAGGTCATCGTCGCAAAACCCCTTCAGCGACCTCATGGGGCAACTCGATCGGCTGATCAAAGGCCGTGGGAATCAGACAGCGGACTCATTGCACGCAAAGCCCCACTCGGCTCATTCCGGCACTTCGGTGAACGGGAGCACCACGCCGCCATCCGAATCGCCCGATCCCGCCGCTCACACCAACGGAATGCTCGACATCGACGAACGCTATCCGATCGAAGTTCGCAGCGCGTCCGAACTGGCCGGTCGTTTTGACAAACTGAGCCAGGATCTGGATCTGTTCTTGACCATTCTGACGGCAATTGGCGTCACCGTGGCGGTGCTCAGCATCGTCAATACAATGCTGATGAGCGTGACGGAACGGATCATTGAGTTCGGCATTCTTAAGGCGAACGGGTGGTCGAAGTCGGACGTGCTCAAGCTGATTACTTTCGAAAGTGGAATCCTTGGAGTGGGTGGCGGCGTGTTGGGCTGCATTGCCGGTTGGGTCGGAACGCAACTCGTCAACAACACGTGGCCGGATCGCATCCAGTTATTTGCGAGTCCCGGACTGCTGATCTTCAGCATGGCATTCAGTACGGTATTGGGAGTCTGCGGCGGCCTGTATCCCGCGATCTGGGCCATGCGAATGATGCCGATGGACGCAATTCGCCGTGGTTAGGTGGTGAACGCAGCCGGTACGAAATCGCGATGCCGAAGCGAGAATTGAGGGGGATGGGGTCGGGCGGTTCAAAGTTCAATGCTCGCGGCGGAACTCGTT
>JAQBZS010000814.1 GCA_027622115.1 Planctomycetota bacterium
CTCATGGGACTTATGAGACGGATGGGACGAATGTTGATCGAAAGGTGGGCCAATTGGTGATCAAGACCGAAGTCCTCAATTTGCGTGTTTGTTGAGACGAGTTCAACTTGCCCACATCACCGGAAAACGGGAACCGCTCCGTCGTCACCCTTTTGAATTTCGGGCGATGTCGTTGATTCGACGTGCCTTCGAAAAACGCGCGAGTTGAGTACTTGGCGGTCAGGCTTACGTCTTTCAGATTTGGCGGTTTGCCGTTGTTGATGAATTCCACGTCGAACGCCCGCCAAATCTGAAATACGTAAGCCTGACCCCGATCCCCACAAAACGTGACAAACCCGAACTTATTGCCGAACGCTGATTCCCGCCGGTCCTGACCGAATTCCTATCTTGAGTTCCTTGATGTCGAAACCAACACGCCCCCGCCGATTGTTCTGGCTCGTCGTTGCCGTCTCGGCAATCGTCGCGGCGTGGTGGGTGCCGGGTGCCGGGGACGAGCCGATCATCGGGCGTTACGGGGCCGGCAGCTTGTGTGCCGCCGTGGTGATCAGCGTCTTGGCAACCGCATACCTAGTGTGCGTGTTCGTGGCGCGTGAGCGAAAAGTGAGGTTTCGGCTGACGGCAATCTTGATCGCGGTTTGTGGATCGTGGCCGAGGTCTTCGCGTATGCCGTCGATTGGGGCCGGCCGAATCCGTTTTACAATCATCGAAACCCGTCCGTGACGGACCCCGATGCGAAAGTTCGTTATCGCCGACCGCCGCATCTCTATTGGAAGGGCACCGCTCCGGGCGACATGGGGCCGGGCGATCCGTTCGTCGAGGAAGTCGAGTTTCAAACGGATGCCGACGGGTTTCGGAACAGCACCGCACGCGAGACGGCGGACATCGCGTTCATCGGCGATTCATTCACCGAAGCCGGCAACGTCCGCGAAGAGCATTCGTTCATGGCCCAGACGGGGGTGTTGTTGAACCTGACCGTGGTCAACTTGGGCACGGCCGGTTATGGGCCGTTGGAAGAAGTCGCCGTGTTGGAGGCCTTTGCGCTGAAGAAACAGCCGAAGTGGGTCGTGTGGCAGTTGTGCGAAGGCAACGATTTGTCGGATGTCGTCAACTTCATCTACTGGCAACAACTCCGAGGGCAGACTTCGGCGGCATTGACCACCGACGAAGTGTGGGGCCGCAAATACAGTCGCTGGCAACGAACGTCTCCCTTCGTGCGGATGGCGAAGCTGATCAGCGGATGTCGCGAGCAATATCGCATCGCTGCTGAAGGCGATTTCACACTCAGCGACAAATCTACCACTCCGATGAAATTCCAAGTGTTGCCCAGCGAACACACCGACCCCGAATACAATCGCATTCGCTGGGAGAAGACGCGCGAAGCGCTGCATCTGGGCCAAGCTCTGTGCCTCAACGCCAACACCCGGCTGCTCGTGGTTGTGATTCCCATCAAGCTGCGCGTCTTTCGCGATTTGGTGGCGTTCAAGAGTCTCCCGAGCCGCATCACGACCCTGCCGGAGCAATCCAAACTGAGTCGATTCGTTCAAGAAGCGTGTCTCGGCGCCGGCATTGAATTCCTCGATCCGACCGCCCAATTTCGAGACGCCGCGAAGAGTGGCGAAGTGGTGTATTTTCCGTTCGACACGCACCTGTCTCCCGTCGGCCACCGCAAATTGGCGGAACTGATCGCCGCACGGATCGAGAAACGCTAATGCCGCCGTCACCTTACTTATTGACTGGGCAGCCGCGGATTTCCGCGAAACTGCAAGCCCAAATCGCATCGGACTACGAACGCTTTGCGGAATCGATGCTGCCGGACACGCTCGAAGCTTATCTGTTGGATCGATACGGGCTGGATATCTCCGCCGAATACGCCGGCTTCCCGCTCAAGAATCCGTGGGGCAAAGCGTCCGGGCAGTTGTCGATGACCGCTCGGCAAGTCGAGGACGACGTGGACGCGGGACTCGGATTCGTCGTGCTCAAGACGGTCATCGCTCAGGACGAACATGGCGATCAATCGATGGAGGCGTGGGCCGTCAAGGAAAGCCGCATGGTCGTCGAACGCATTGCCGGTCGGTCCGGCGATTCCGGTTGGACGGTCAGTTGGAAAGGCCGCGGCTGGTGGCAATCGTTTGACGAGTATTTGCAGTTCATTCGTGACGCGAACCAAATCGCCAGCGGCACCGGTACGTTGATTGTCCCGTCTTGCAAGTACCATTTGCCGACGCCGGACGAAAACGTTTGGAAAACATCCGAGTACGACTACACGACTCGCAAGATCCTGCAAGCGTGGTGCAGTTCGATTAAACCCAAGAGCGATGTGGAAGCAGTCGTTGAAGACGAGTGGATCGCGTCGGACGGCCTCTCGATGCCGCTTGAAAAGGATTTCAGCCCGACGTTGGCCGGCAGCGATCTCGCGAAGGTGCAAGACAAGATTCTGGAATGGTTGCGGACAATTCAACCGTTGGTCCGAGCCGCCACGCCCCCCGATGCGCCACCGATTCGGCTGGTGCTTAAAGTGTTCAACTCGCTGTTCGACGACGCGTTTCAGGTCGAGATGTTGCGGACGGTCCATGCGCCGGGCGAACACACGCCGCGCGCGATCGTGTACGGCAACCGCCTGTTTGACCCGCGACGAGACTTTGACGGGCACAAGGGCATCGCGTATGGCGGACCGGACCTCAGCGACCGCAATCTGCGAGTCATGGATGCGTTTCTTGCGACGAACGACGAACACCTGCCATGGTCGGCGACGGGGAACATCACCACCGGCCGCATGGCGTTGGAATACGCCTTGCGAGGTGCATCCAGTTTTCAACTGCACACGTTTTTCCAATTGCCGGCGGACCAGTATCGCCGGACGCAGGGCACGAAAACCGCCAAGGCCCTGCATGAACTCAACTTTCACCCACAGACCGGGCTGGTCGCCTGGATGCTGCACTTGAAGCAACAACTCGCGACCGGCACATCCACGTTTCGGTTGCGCGACATTTGGACCAATTGCTTGATCCCTCAGGCGAAAAGTTCCTGACCCTAACAGCATCTCCGCTACTTCTTCGTCTGGGACAACAGCCACGTTGCCGCGTCACTTTTTTCGTCCGTCGCAAGCCGGGACCACTGCGTCGTGCGGGACATAGAGGCTGAGTGCAATTCATGGGTTTGTTGCTCTTGTTCGAACTTCGCAATCGATTCGCGAGATCTTCACTCTTGAGAATCGTGACGGATACACTCAACCGTGTTCGCACGTCATGCACTCCGCCTTCTGCGTATTGAGAATCCCGATGCCGATGGATGAAGCTGATCGACTGCTCGTGAACCGTATTCGCCAAGGCGATGCGGGTTCCTGGGAGGAGTTGATCGCCCGGTACGAAGGTCGGTTGATGGCCTTCGTCAGTCGCCGACTTCGAGACCGCACCGCTGCTGAAGACGTGGTGCAAGAAGCTTTCATGGGGTTTCTCATCAGCTTGCCCAATTACGATGACCGTACGCCGCTGGACACATTTCTGTTCACAATCACGGCGTACAAGTTGACCGACTGCCTGCGTAAGTCCGGTCGACGTCCGACCTTGCCGCTGCTGATGCACACGGCGTCCAGCGGAGCATCCGCCGAACCCGCCGGTCGTGCTCGGCGAGCATCGAGTTTGGTCCGCAGTGGTGAAAGCCGCGCCGCCGAGGAACACTTGATTCGCGAGTGCCTCGCCGAACTCATCGCCGGCTGGCGAGAACGCGGCGAATACGAACGCTGGAAGTGCATCGAGCTATTGTTCGTGGCAGGTTGGTCCAACAAAGACGTGGCCAGCCGACTCGACATCAGCGAGCAAGCGGTCGCCAACCATAAATACTTCGTCGTCTCAAAGCTGAAGCAGGCCGCCGAGCAAAAGAGATTCCGCAACTTCGATCCGGCGGAATTCGGCATGGAATGAGAGCTTGGCCGGCTTGGCTCGAAATGCCGAAACTCCAGTGGTAGCGTGTTGAAAATCTCGGGTTGACACGGGAAACAGTTCAAGCAGGTTTTGAACTCGGAGAGGGGG
>JAQBZS010000815.1 GCA_027622115.1 Planctomycetota bacterium
TCTGCTGCTGTTGCTGGCTCAGAACGCCGGCGCGATCGTCAGCCGGAACGAGTTATGCGAGAGGCTGCACGGCCTCAAGTACGATGGTCAGGATCGTTCCATTGATCTGCGTGTTTCGCGGCTTCGGAAAAAGCTGGGCGATGATCCGGCGAACCCGCAACGGATCAAATCCGTGCGAGGCGTCGGCTACATGCTGCCGGTAGAACCATGACTCGCCTCTTTGTTCGATTCTACGCAGCAATAGTGATTGTGCTGCTGGCCGCGTGGTACATCCACGGAGCGGTGTCCGACTCGCTGACCGGTGAAGAGTTTTCGCGGGTCGTGGAAGCAGCTCACCAGGGTGGTGTCCTGTCCGTTGTGGCGGAACTCAGCGAACTCGCACCCAATGAACGACCCGCTGCGATGCAGTCGATTCGTAGTGAGTTTGCAGTCCCGGTCTGGCTGCAACCAACGGCCGAGGTGCCTCAGTATGCCAAAGACAGGCACGCATCCGGCACAGCAGTGGTCTTCTATGCGAGCCCGGAAGGTGACGGGTATGTGACTGCTCCACTCGCCGACGGATTACAGTGGGTCGGGTTTGGCCCGCTGCCTCGCTATACGCATTACGAAGCCGCACTCAGTGGTGGCGTCCTGCGCGCGACGTCAGCGATCAAAGCGGCACCACAGGGCGAACGGACGCGGGTGCTCCAACGATTGACCAGTCAATTCGGTTATCCGGTACGGCGTGTCAGTCGCGACAGTCTTCCTCAACGTGATCAGTGGCGTCTGCAGAACGGAGAGCGCGTCGTCTTCTTCGCAACGGACGGACAAAGTTACATCGCCGCTCCACTGGATGACCTCGCGGCCGCGCGTTTCGGCCCGTTTCCAAGCTATGACGGGGTCAATCAACGGATTCTCACGATGACGCTGTTTGTCGTGCTGCTGCTCGCCGCGGTGGCGATTGCTCTGCTGCTGAGGCCGGTCGCAAAGCAGCTTGGAGTTATTGAGAACGCTGCTCAGTCGATCGCCGATGGAGACCTGAGCGCCCGTGTCGACGAGACTCAGACAGGGTCCGCTCAACAGCTTGCCTCCACGTTCAACCACATGGCTGGTCGTCTGGAAACTGTGCTTGGTACTCAGCGGGAACTGCTGCAGGCGGTCTCGCACGAACTCCGCACGCCGTTGTCACGCATTCGCTTTGCCATTGATCTGATTCGGGACACTGACAACGACCAGGACCGCAACAAGCGGTTGGAGGCTCTGGACGCGGCGAGCGACGACCTCAATGAACTGCTTGAGGAACTGCTGGACTATGTCCGATTGGAAGGGGCAGACCAGCAGAGAGAACGTGACAGCATCTCCTTCCGTCAGTCGTGCAACGCACTGTTTGCTCGACATGCCCCGATGTTTCCTGAGATCGAATTTGCGATCGGCGATCTGTCTGGCGACGTTGCTGAAGACGACATCATCATCCACGCCAACCGGTCAGGCTGGCATCGGGCTCTCGACAATGTCGTCGGCAACGCCGGTCGCTTTGCACGTTCGCGAGTCACGGTCTCGGCGACGGCCGGCAACGGTCATGTGACAGTCGACGTCTCAGACGACGGCCCCGGAATCCCCGAAAATGACCGCGAGCGAATCTTCGAACCATTTACCCGGCTGGATAATCAGACGGGGCAAAGTGGAGTCGGCCTGGGCCTTGCTATTGTCCGCCGCATCGTCAGCCACCACGGCGGGGCGATTACCGTTTCTGCAAGCGAATCGGGAGGCTGCCGGATGCAAACATCATGGCCGGCAACAGACAACGATCAGGCCAGGTGACCCACATACGCATTCCCATGCTACTGCTTCTCAGGAGTCGGCTTGAGATTCCCGACAACGACTTCCAGTAGTTCGCGGAGCTGTTTCTGTTGCGTTTTTGTCAGGCCTTTTGTGGCGTCCGATCGGACGTTGTTGCCGACGCTCAGGATGGTGTTCCAGATGGGGGCTACCTTTTCGGTTGAACGGATCAGTTTTTTACGACGGTCGTCGGGATCGCTCTCGCGGACGATCCAGCCGTCACGCTCCATGCGGTCGAGAATGCGCACAACGGTTGGTCCGCAAGGGCGAGCCAATTGTGCGGCTCGATCCGACGGACCATGAGCTGCAGTTGCGATCGGACGCTATTCACACAGCGACAAGGATACCTTGGCTGGCTGCTGACCAACTCAGAGTTGATTGCTGAACGAGACGCCGTTTTCAGCCGACATCGTGAGAGATTCTATTCTGACGGGTTGCCACAGCCGACGTTTCTGCACCTCGAAGGCGATCACCCGCTCGACAAATGCGAAACGACCGAATCTTCAACACGAGTTCGCGCAGTTCAGCCGGCTTGCGTTGTCCGCCTTTGGGGTTCTTCGGCTTCGGCTTCGGCTTGCCGTGCTTCTCTTCGCGGACCCAGCGGTAAAACGTTGCCGCGCTGACAATGGAAATCAGTTCCTCGATCGCCCGTCCGACGGCCTTGCCATACTTCAGCAGGGTCTGTCGTTCCCCCCAGGATGTATGGACCTGCTTCGGCAGCCCCGCCCGCAGAATCGCGTTCTCATGCTTCAGATACTCGACATACTTCGCCAGCTCTTTGTCAGTGACGGACGCGATCAGCGCCAGGAGCGGATGAAAAATGCGTTTCATGATGGTATCGTCGAATGTTGTCCTGGCGACCCGGGTTACACGTCCGTTGTACCCCACTGAAGTCGCTGTGACAGGCCCCCGCTGGCCCTGCGTCGCGCTGATTTCGAAACCGCTCCTGAATGGATGGAGCCATCGTCCACAAAGCGCCCGGCCCAGCTATTCCGAGCTGGGCTGTCACAGATTCTGTCACAGAACCAGTGGGAATCGCTGGGATTCACTGTAGAATCTGGAAAGTCTGGAAACGCCGAGAGACTCACTGTGACGCTGTAAGTGAGTGCCCCCCAACGACATTCGACCAACGGCCCGTCATTTCGTGCTTTGGCCTACGGAACCGAAGGTTGCTGGTTCGAATCCAGCGGGGTGTAATGACTTACGTCAAATCGCCAGCCAGATGTACCTGGGTACGTCGGGCTGGCGTTTGTCGTTTTCAGGCTCCGGGCTTCTCGTCCAGGATGCCTCGCAGGGCGGCTGCATCCTGCTGAATGTCACCGGGAGCGTAGTGCTTCCGCGTCGTTTCCCACGAGCTGTGCCGCATCACACGACAAATGATCAGAGGCGGCACGCCGGCATTCCGAAGCCGTTCTCCGCAGGATCGTCTGAGGTCGTGGGCGGAGGCATGCTTCAATGGCTGTCCGGTCCTCTCGTTTGCCTGTTCAACGACGATTCCCGCAGCTTTCCCAATACGCCCGACGACCTTGCCGACCCAGTCTGCATCGGGACGGTGGTTTCGGATTCGTCGGCCCAGTCTCAGCTGCAGCGACTTCGGATTGAATACCCAGCCCGTTCGATGTTCCTCCGGTGTCTGCATCAGCACATTCTCGAACCACGGCAACAGCGGAATGCTCTCTTCAGTGTCGTTCTTCTGCAAAGCAGCCGGGATTTCGAGAACTGGATGCTGACCTTCATTCCAGTGCGGTCGAATCGTGCCGGGCTTGTCCCACGAGACGTGCATCAATTCTTCGATCCGGAGAGCGGATTCCCAGAGTCCACGGAGAATGTAAGTCCAGGATTCGGAAGCTTCCTCACCCACCACCTCGGTCGTCGCCGCGAGCATCTGTCTGAATTCTGCTGCCGTGATCGGCCTCCCCTTCATCGCCTTCTGCTTTGAAGTCTTGATCCTTCGGAGTTTGGGAGCGTCCGGAAGCCAATTCTGAAGATAGGCCCAGTTGATCGCGGCAAGAATGCAGTTCATGTGACCACGAACCGTGTGAGCCGATCGGGTGCATACGGCGGTTAGATAACAAAGCGGGCGGCGGGCGGATTTCACAGCGCGGTTGTTAGTGGTGGTACCCGGTGAGCGTGGTGGGCGGCTCTGTGCCGGGGGGTGGGTCTTACTTATTTCGTCTTCTTGTCGTCGAGGCTTGAGCTGTCTGGTCGA
>JAQBZS010000816.1 GCA_027622115.1 Planctomycetota bacterium
GTATCCGTATTCCATCGAAACGAACCAGGATAGGCCACGCCGCCGGCAGAGTTGCCAAACCAATCTTGAGAGTTGCCTCCGATGGCGACTCGCACACCCCAACGCGAGTCACTCCCGCCCGCGTTGATTAAGTCGTCAACGTTGGGCTCTTGCGTCGTGACGTTTACGTCAAACGGGATGAAGTCTTCGGACACTCGCTGCCAGATGAATTGGATCCGTTCGAGTTCCGTATCATTGAAGGCGGAATCACCGTCGAGGCTATATGCGGGCGTCACAAAATCGGCGCCGCCATTAAAAGCCGTGTTCCACGGTGTTCCAGACGTTGTATGGCCATTGAAATCCAGATAGATCGTTTTCTCGCTATCACGCTGGCTATGCAGTTTGAACGTATCGCTCAGCGGGAAAGGACCTTCCTCAGGCAAGTCACCTTCCTCGGGCAATTGATCCACATCCACAACGGGCGAAGTCTCGATGGCGGAGAGCAGTGTCCGGTCTTCAAGCTTTTCAAGGCCCCAAGAACGCGAAGCGGTACGTCGACGTGCCTGAGTTCGTGTCGGGAAAAGCAGGTTTCGTAAGTACAAAGGTTGACGAATTGGCATTTCCTATTCTCCGTGGGGAATGTCGAATCTTAAGAGCCTGCCGAGAGCCGATTGTAGGGGAGGCGTCGACAAGACCGTAGCTGAAAGTCACCATTGTGTCGCGTCCGCTTCACCTGACACCTGGACGAATTACGCGCCGGCAACGAACTCCGTGCCGATGATCGACTCATCCCCGCCCAGTCCGGCGGTCGTGGTTTCCAAGACGGTGGTCCCGTTCGTATCCAAGAACGCCAGCGTGAACGCTATCCCATCGCTCGAAAGCTGAATTGAAAAGCCATGCCTCATCTTGGTAGTCGTTGGTCGTCACGCCATAGACTTTGCCGAGTCGAGCGATAAATCGCCCGTTCTTCCGCCATCGAGCTGTGAACAGTTGTGTCGCGAAATGAAACTCATGGAATGCCCCCAAAGCGAAGATGCGAATTCCTAATGAACTCCGAGTTGGAGAATTGTTCTGCAATCATCACGCTACCTTCAGCAACACCACCAACAATTGACTCGCGTACTGTACAGCGATCACAACAAATCAAATCGCTTTCGTCCACAATGTGGGCAAAGTGAGCGTGGCTTTACGGCGAGCGCCAGGTGAGAAGTTCCCGTAGCGGAAATGCTCCGAAGACATACGCGTGTCGACTCCCAGAGCACGCGTACGGCCTGCGGCGGCTGACGGTAACGTTAACCAGCCCAGCCTGCGGTCGACAACCAAACGAAGCCACCGTCGCCAGACGGTGGTGGCGGTGCAGTAAAACCACCGTCTGGCGACGGTGGCTACAAATGCGCGCAGGAAAACAACAATTTGCAGAGTTGTAGTGCGATGCAGCCTCGCTTCGCTCGGCCCCAACCAAACGTGAGGTGCGTCGATGTTCGTCGCACTCGATACCGACTGCAAAACGGGGAGCACTGTCGGATGGCCGATGACGGACCTCTTCTTGCCAACCCCGAAATGGGCAAGAAAACTACTTGGCCGAGTACGATTGAGCTTTCATCATTCTGGGTGTCGACTCGCCGCCGTGCTACTTGCCGACGAGAATGCTCACGTGGTCGCGCAATTGTTCGTCGCTTTCGCGATCACCCGTGAGGCCCAGGAAACTGCGGTCGTTGTCTTCGGAATTCAACAAGTTGAGCACTTCGCGGTACGCGTTGACTTCTGCGACGCGATCGCGCCGCGAATGGGCCATTGCCGCCTGACGCAACAGCTTTTGATACCGCTTCAATTCGCCGGTCCCAGATTCGCGATAGAACTCTCGGGCGGCATTCCTCGCTTTGTTGAGTTCCGTTTCGCTACGACCGGCGGCGGGTTCGGCATCGACGAACATCAGACCGATCGACATCAAGAAGCTGATTGCAACTGCAATGTAGAGCACGGCGGGATTGCTCTGCTTCGCCTGTCGCTCTTGGACTCGGCGAGTGTTGGCTTCGGCCAGAACCAACTCGGGAAGCGTGCCGTCGTCGCCCAACGAAACCTTGGCGTCTCCGACTTGGTCCGTAATGAATCGAGCGGTTTTGCGATTGCTCGGCTTGGGTCGCTTGCCCTTGTCGCTCTTCTTGTTCTCAGTGCCGTCCGTGGTGGCCGACTTTGCCGCCGATCTCTTGTTGCCCGAGTTCGGGCGTTTCTTTTTGACAGCCGGTGGCGGCGGGGCACCGGTGGCCGTCTTCGCGGACATCGTGGCGGGCAGCGCGGATTCTTCGTTGATCTCGGCGAAATTGAACTGGCAGGCCGTGCGTTCTCCAAAACGAATCCGAGCCGGCGTGGGCAATTTGACCCAACGCTCGGGCGGGATGATCTTGCCGTCGACTTCCACGCCTTCGTCAATCGGCGAATAGATCACGAACTGACCGTTGTGGACGGCGATGCTGGCATGGTGCTCGGACAGCGAACTGTCGGCGAGTGTCACTTCGTTCTCGTCCCCGTGACCGATATTCACCATGTCGCCCTCGATGGGAAACATTTTCCCTCGGTCGGGACCGCTCGTGAACGTGATGGTGGCTTGTTGAGTCATCGGGGCGGCGATGCGAGTTTCTACGACATCAAGTCGGTGTAAATGAAGCTGAGCAAGAACGGACCCAGGATGATGATGACGGTGGCGGCCATGACCAACACGGCCGGCAGGAGCATCTTGACACCCGCTTCGCCCGCCATCGTTTCGGCTCGTTGCGAGCGCTTCATTCTAAGGACGTCTGCCTGCGTTCGAAACAGCAAGGCCAGCGGCGTCCCGAGGTTCTCGCCTTGGATGATCGAACCGATGATGCTGGTGATTTCGTCGTCGTTCAGCCGATCCCGCAAAGACTCCAACGAAGCCGTGCGGCTCTTGCCCATGCTCAACTCCGCCAGCACGCGGCCGAATTCATGGCCCACCGGATGCTCCCGGAATTCTTCGACGGCATCGCTCAACGCATTCAAAAACGTGGCTCAGCAGCGTCAACAGATCGAGCAAAAACGGCAGACGTTTCTTGATGGCGAACAAGCGATCGTGCGCCCGCTTTCGCAATCGAAACCGCAGCCAGTAGGCGTGCATCACCGTGCCAACCAGCGCCAAGATGATTCCGGGCGGACCCATCATCGTGATGCAGACGTAGCTGTATAGCGGGGCGACCAGCAGCGCGATGACTTCGATCCGAGCCAGATATTCTTCGGCGGTCCAGAATCTCGGCATCCCCGACGCCTGAATCTGACGCCGCACTTCCGGCAGGCTCTCGTGAAAAGCACGGCGATTCAGCCGCGCGAAACCGACAATCAGCGGGTAGAAGGCCCGGTACATCGGGCTGATCTTGCGCAGTTCGTTGATGCGGTTGACGTCGTATCGCCACTGGTCGTCCTGGTCCACGTCGCGCGAAAACAACGTGTTGCGAATCGTGGCAGACAAGACGTAGACCGCGCCGCCAATGAAAATGCACGAAACCAGCGGCATCAGGCTGGGCGACTGCGCGAGTAAAAACAGACTGTTCATGGTCACTCCAATGACGCAAATCTCGGAAGTGCCGAGTCTAACCAATTAACGGGCAAATCCCGCCAGCTTCAACGCGGATTCGTAGTCGTCCGGCGTGTTCATGTTTCTGAGCGACTCGAGTTGCGGGTCGACGTCGCGCAGCTCGGACACATCGATGATTCGCGAATCGGCGGCCTCCACCAAGAAAAACGGCCGCATGCGGTTGGCTGCAATGAGTTCCGTCACGCGGTCGACGAGCGACGTGCGGTACACGGCTGCCAGCGGATGAAAGAACGACGCGTCTCGCGGGATCACCAGCTCGTGGTCATCCAAGCAGGAAATCATCTTCCGTACGAATTCCGACCGCAGCAGAGGGCAATCGCAAGGCGAAACAAACGCGGCGTCCGCAGAACCTCGCAGCGCTTCCAGTCCCACGGCGAGCCCTTCCAACGGTCCGCGTTCCGATTGCCGATCCCGTTTGATCAAGACGTCCGCCGGAAGTG
>JAQBZS010000817.1 GCA_027622115.1 Planctomycetota bacterium
CACCACGGCCTTCTTCAACGGAGCGACCAGCATGTCCGCGATTGGGCGAGCGGATTCGCCGTATTGCCCCAGCGAAAACGCCGCCGCCAATCGAACGCGGGTCACGTCGTCGCGCATGAGCACCGACAGTTGATCGCTGTAGATTTCTCCGGCGAAGCTGCGAGCATCGAGTGGGGTCTTCAAATGTGCCAAGGCCACCGCCGCAGCGGCGCGTACTTCGGACGAACGGTCAACCACCAAGTCGATGATTCGGTCGATGGGAGCCTGAGTCGGATCGTCGACCAACCGCAATGTTTGTATGGCGGCGGCTCGGATCGCCGCTTCATTGTCGCGCAAACAGTCGGTCAGATTGGCGACGGCATCACGCGGAATCGCGCCGCGATCGCCGAGTTTCCAGGCGGCGGAGAGTCGGAAGGTGGCGGATTCGTGCTTCAATTGCTCAATCAACTGGCCGATGCCGGGTTCGGAGTTTGGGCGATGCACGTTGTCGGGACGAAGCAAACTGTCGCCGGTTTTCTTGAGGTACTTCAGCCCTTTGGCAAAGGCCGACCGAGCGTCCGCGCCGAGGCTCGACAAATCCGGCCGGCGAGATTCATCAAGCAGCCAACAACGCAGGGCCATCGCATAACCGAGGATTCGCGACGGCACATTTCCCAACTGGTTGATGCTCCATCGATTCCAGTTCGCCACGCGTCCCAGCATCGTGGCGGGAGCACTCGCAGGGATAACTCCAAGCCCCAAGACCACCATCAGCAATTCACCGACGTAGGCCGTGTCGTCGAGACCGCCGTTGCGAGGTTCGTAACCCGCCAATTGATGGCCGGCAATTTGTCTCGCGAGTGCAGCCAGCGTCTGAACTTCTTCACCGATTTCGGGCATCCTCACGCCGCAACAGCCGCCCGTCCCGCATTGCTCGCCTTCGCTCGCCTCGGGATCGCCGGTGCCGAGTACTTGTAAGGGCACGACCGACGGCGAAGTGCCCATATGCTTGCAAACGTGCTCGTACAAGCGACGGACGCTGGATTCCGATCCGTCGAAATCGGCCGGCAAGCAGTCCTTGATGGCCACATCCGGCGCTTCACGAAAACGTTGTAAGCCGAAGTGGCCCACGATCCACGCGAATCGAGCCTCCGTCCAAACTTTTTCGCGAACGTCCAGCGGGGCTTTGGCGCGGAAGAGACCGAGCATTTGGGGGTCCACTCATCTTGGGTGAAGCGGCGAATTCCGCGATTTGGGGCGGGGACTCTAGGTAGAAGTCCGATTTGCCGGAAGATCGGCTGCACGCTGTTAGCGCCTCCAGCAGATGAGTTCTTACCGCCAAAGTTCAAAGCGCATTGGTTGTTTAACCGTTAGCCGAAGGCACACGCGTCTTGCATAAATCGACACGCGCACGCCTTCGGCTGCCGGTAAAAGGCAAGTCGTCAAAACAAACGAAGTTGCCCCGAGGCGGCGATTGGTCTCGTGAAGTGCGAAGTCGCGAGCGGTGCGTGCTTCTGATCCAGCCCATGCTTCTTCGCAAAGACGCGAAACATTTGCTCGATCTGCTCGGCAATTTCGCCGGCCCCGCGCATCCGGCGACCAAACTTGGCGTCGCTGAGTTGGCCGTCGCGGGTCGAGCGAATTCGCGATTCGACGCGGTCCTTCTTGAGCGGCTGCGTTCTTTCAAGCCATTCCGAAAAGATCGGCAGCACGTTCAGCGGCAACCGCAACAGCGTATAGCTGGCGGACTCCGCGCCGGCTGCCGCAGCTGCCGCCAAGATCGCTGGAATTTCGCTGTCGTTGAGCCCCGGAATGATCGGGGCGACCATCACGCGGGTTCGAACTCCGGCGCTGGTCAGTTCACGGATCGCGCGGAGCCGGGCTTGCGGCGTGCTCGTGCGAGGCTCCATCGTGCGTGCCAACGATTCATCGAGTGTGGTGATGCTGATCGAAACGCCGACCGTGTCATACGCCGACATTTGCGTCAGCAAATCCAGATCACGCAGAACCAGCGCGTTCTTCGTGATGATGCCCACGGGCTGACGGGCCTCCAACGCGACCTCCAAACAGCCGCGAGTGAGTTGATACTTGCGTTCGGCGGGCTGGTAACAATCCGTCACACCCGAAAACACGATCAACTCCGGTTCCCACGCATCGCGAGCCAACCAATCCCGAAACAACTTGGGTGCTCGTTCCTTGACGACGATCTTGGTTTCGAAGTCCAAACCCGCGTTGTACCCCAAAAACTCGTGGCTCGGACGGGCGTAGCAATACGCACAGGCATGGATGCAACCTCGGTACGGGTTGACGCTGTATCGAAAGCGGATGTCCGGTGAATTGTTTTCGGACACGATGCTCTTCGAGTCATCCGCGATGTACTCGATCTTGCGATTGTGAAAGTCTCGAAGATATTCCGTGTCCCATTCCAGATCGGTGAAATCCGGCACGGAATGCGTTTTCTCAAATCGATTCGGTGGATCAAGATAGGAACCGTGACGCATGGATCGCTCCCAGGCTGGACTCCGTTCGAACGGCTGTGGAGACTCGCGATTGAACTCATTCAATCGTACGGCGTCGGGGAAGGATTTCTGAATCCACGCACGTCAACTCCCAGTGCGATACGTATACCGTCTGCGTCGATGAGATGACCAGCATTCAAGCCCTGGAACGCATTGCTCCGAAGAAACCGTGCAGGCCGGCACACCGGAACGGGTCGAGTTCGAATACCTGCGACACGGAACACAATGCCTGACCGGGAGTTGGCATGCCGTGCTGAGTCAGATGTTCGAGCCGACGGTGAGCGACACCCGCACGGAACCCGAATTCGTGCTGCACATCACCAACACCGTGAGCACGGACGGTTCCGCGAAATGGGTGTTTGTTGAGGCGATCCCCGCGCCCTGCCACTTGCCGCAGACAGACGGCACCCTGGTCACAACGAACTCGTCTCCGTTCCGTCGCCATTTCCCCATAACATCGACGAATGATGAACATGCACATCGATCCCTAAGACATACCGATTTCTCAGGGCGATATCATTGATGGCTGTCCCATGTTTGGCCTGGATCCATTGAACGACGATTTGGGCGTCGGCGGTCAACCAACTCAGTGGTTTGGACGCGGCATTCTGATGACGCAAGCGTGCGATGTTCAGTTGGCGAAGTCGGTGCAGTTTGTTGTCGCCGGTGTCCACGAAGCACGGAAACTGGTTGATGACGGAATACTGACAGCTTCGGTGATCCGTGATCGAATCCGCCGACGCGTGCTGATTGAAATCGTTGGCTCATCATGGTGAGTTTTCTATCCAGAGCGCGTAGAGGTCCGCTTGACGAAGATGGATTCGCAGAGCCACCTTGCTGCCGGTCAGTAAAGTCCAATCGGCTTCATTCTTCCAGGAGACAGCCTGTTCCAGGCCGTGCCCTCGAAGTGGAACGCTGCTGTCGAGGTCAAAACCACGCACGGGATCGGCAGATTCGTCGAGCACTTCGACGCGTGCTTCGCCGTTCTCATGGACATCAATATTCAGCATGAGCCGTCTGCCGGCAGCGACGAACGTCTTCGTGACGATCTGCCCAGCCGTTTCGCCGGCTGTCAGTGAGACGAATCCGTCCTTCCGGAGCGTGGCGAGGCAGAGTGCCTGGAACGGCTGGTCGCCTGTCTCGACCGGCACAGTGCCCAGCTTTCCGCCGTAGTAGATCATCAGGCGGCCGTCGCGCTCGACCGGCGGATTGGCAAAGATTTTGAAGACCTTGTATCGCCAGGTGTCTTCCGGACCGTCCGCAAAGAACGGTCGCCGAAAAGGGCGGGACCAGCGTCGACCGTCGCGACTGCTCAGCAGCTCCAAGTTGATGATCGTGCCACGGTCCACGACGCCCGTCTGGTTCTTTCGCTCGCGACGAAGTTCGGCGAAGCCCACCCACTGCGAGCCATAGGGAAACCCATAGGCTGCCTCGGCCTCGTCGCCGGGGTGGTCGCGGTTGTCGGCCACATGAACCCAGTCAGGTGTGACCGTCCACTGAAGCATGTCACGGCTCCACGCGTAGG
>JAQBZS010000818.1 GCA_027622115.1 Planctomycetota bacterium
CGTGTACAGCGAAAGGAATCGCATGCGGACCATCGCCATCATGAATCAGAAGGGCGGAGTCGGAAAGACGACCACCAGCGTGAATCTCGCCGCTGCGTTGGCTCGTTCCGGGCGCCGAGTCTTGCTGATCGACTTGGACCCGCAGGGCCACGCTTCCATCCACCTCGGTGTCGACGGCGGGGCTCGCGATGTGCTGAGCATCTACGAAGTCTTTGCCGACGAATGCACCTTGGCCGAAGCTCGGCAGTTGGTGGAAAAGGATCTCTGGGTGGTTCCCGCCAATGTCGACCTGGCTGCCGCGGAATCCGAACTCGCGAATTTCGAGGGTCGCGAACACATCCTGCAAGAATCACTGACACAGTTGGCGGAGCAGCAACTTGTGGACTACGTCATCATGGACTGCCCGCCATCGCTGGGGATTCTCACGATCAACGCGCTCACTGCGGTTCAAGAAGTGATCATCCCACTGCAACCGCACTTTTTCGCATTGCAGGGCATGTCCAAGCTGTTCGAAACCACGGCGCTGGTGACTCGGCGGCTAAATCGAAACCTACGTGTTTCGGGTATCGTGCTGTGTCTGTATGAAACCGGCACGCGGCTCGCCACCGACGTGACGGACGACTTAACCGCCTTTTTGGATCGCAGCGAACCGGGGGCGCCCTGGGCCGACGCACGGATCTTCAAGACGCGGATCCGGCGAAACATCAAGCTGGCGGAAGCTCCCGGCCACGCCCAGCCGATTTTTGATTATGCTCCCAATTGCCCCGGCGCGCAGGACTACCGCGCGATGTGCGCCGAAGTCATCGCCGACGAAGCCAAGTATCAGTTGCCGGCTGCGGCGTGAATCCGACCTTGAACATTGAATCCACACCGTGAAGCAAATCACTCAAAAACTCGGCCGATTGAACTGCACCATCATCGACAGCACGGTTGATGCAGATCCCGAATTGGTGATCGTTTTGTGTCACGGCTTTGGTGCGCCGGGGACGGATTTGGTTGGTCTTGGTTCGGAACTCCTGCACATCGAGCCCAAGTTACAGGGACGAGTCCTATTCGTCTTTCCGGAAGCCCCGCTTTCACTGGCCGACCAAGGCATGCCCGGCGGTCGAGCGTGGTGGCCATTGGATGTGATGCGACTTCAGGCGGCCATCATGTCCGGCAACTTCCGTGACCTCCGAGCGGATCATCCGGACGGCTTGTCCGAGTCTCGCGACATGTTGTTCGAAGTATTGCAGGCGATTGAGCAGACATGGCATGTGCCGCTTGCAAAGACGGTACTGGGCGGATTTTCGCAAGGTTCGATGTTGGCCACCGATGTCATGTTGCGACTGCCGACGCCCGCAGCGGCGTTGTGCGTGCTTTCCGGAACGCTGCTGTCCGAAGCCTCGTGGCGACAACTCGCGGCGGACCACACCGGATTACGAGTTTTTCAGAGTCACGGGCGACAAGACACCATCCTGCCCTTCGTGGCGGCCGAGTGGCTTCGCGACCTGTTGCGGGAATTCGGCTTCGATGTCGAATTCCTATCCTTCAACGGTCAGCACGGCATCCCGCCCGAAGCATTGAACCGAACGGCTCAAATGCTGCTCGAACTACTGCCAGATCCCTAAAGCACCCCGTCATTTTGCATTTTGCATTTTGCCCATTCCACTCCGCTCATTCTTCGTCGTACTTAATCAAACTGACAATGTTATAGTCGCCCAACTTCTTGCGACCGGGAAGAAACGTCAGTTCAATCAAGAACGCACAGCCGACAACCACCGCTTTCGAATTCTCCGCCATCTGAATGCAAGCTCGCATGGTGCCGCCGGTGGCCAGCAGATCATCCACCATCAGCACGCGGTCGCCTTCGCGCAACGCGTCGATGTGCATCTCCAGCGAATCCGTGCCGTATTCGAGTTCGTAGTGAAACGCCTGCGTGTCGAACGGCAACTTGCCCGGCTTTCGAACGGGAATGAAGCCCGCGTTGAGTTCCAGCGCCAGCGGAGTCGCGAAGATGAACCCGCGAGCTTCCGCTGCGGCTACATGCGTCACGCCCTGGTCGCGGAAGTGATCCGCCAATTGCGTGATCGATTCCCGGAAGGCTTGTGGATGGGCCAGCAACGGCGTGATGTCGCGAAACATGATCCCAGGCTTTGGGAAATTCGGGATCGTGCGGATGTGGCAGTCGAGTGCAATTGTCATTCGTGTTTGCGATGCGATTCGAGGTGTTTGCGAGCTTCATTCACCAACGCGGCGACGTCCGGCTCGGAATTGTAGCGGAGCACAATCCGTTCCCAAACGAGTCGCGCGGCGGGCAGATCGTCGCCGTCGCTCAGCGATTGGGCCTCGTCCAACTTGCTTTGGATCAAGTCGCGTTTCCCCAGCAGAGACGCCTGCAAATCCGCAGAACTCTTCCGCAACCGCCCCGTCAAAACGGCCGAACCGTCCTCGGGCAGCAATTCACGAACCGCGTCCAATTCGCGGATGGCGGTTTCCGTTTCACCGATGGTCCGCAAGTGCTCCGCCCGCTCGATTGTACGACGCACCTCGGATTGCCACGTAACCGCGTCGCCACCGGAATCGTCATCGTCCGAAACCGGTCTGCCCGCGGCATAGATGCCGACGATCACCAGCAGACTCAAACACGCAATCAAAACCCAAGTGTTGTTGAAGACCTTGCCGACGGCGGTGGGCTCGTGAGCCCGTTGCACCTCCATGCGAACCAAGTCCCGCACGAGCGTCGCTTCGCCGGGCCCTTGCACGATTCTTCCGCCGTCCTTCACTTTTGTGTCTTTGTAGGCGGGATCCGACGGATCACGCGCCAATGTCTCGCCCGGCTCGGCATCGCGCAATTGTGCGACGGCGGTCGAGTCGGACTGCGACAGCTCGACTCTCTTGAACACGGATTCCAATTGCCGATTGACCACATAGGCATCCGGAAATCGCTTGTTCGGGTCCTTCTCCAGCAATTGGCAAACGATGTTTTCCAGCCAATACGGCAGATCGACATAGCGATTGGGCATGTCGAATTGGTGTGTCTGATGCATGCGGATGATGGCGATCGCCGACTTGCCGGTGAATGGCGGACGACCGGTCAACATCGCGTACATCACCGCGCCCAAGGAATACAAGTCGCTGCGTTTCGTAACTCGCTGCCCGGCGGCCTGTTCGGGCGACATGAATTCGGCCGTGCCGATGATGGTTTCCGGCAAGGTAAGTTCTTGGGCCGCGAACAGTTTCGCCACGCCGAAATCCGCCAGCTTCACCAAGCCGTCATTCGCCAGCATCAAGTTCGATGGCTTGAGATCACGGTGAATGATGCCGGCATCGTGAGCCGCCTTGAGCGCCACGCAGATTTGGATGCTGATGTTGATCGTCTCTTTCCAATGCAGCCGTTTTTCCCGCGTCAGCCGATCGGTCAACGTTTCGCCATCGACATACTCCATCGTGTAATAGAAGCGATTGCCGTCGCTGCCGCTGTCGAACAATTGCACAACATGTTTATTCCGCAGACTCTCAAGTGCCGCGATTTCCCGCCGGAATCGCTCGCGAAACCCTTCGTCCTGAGCCATTTCCGGCGACAGTGCCTTGAGCGCCACCTGCTCGTCCGAGTCGTCATGCCGAGCCAAGTAGACGGTCCCCATGCCGCCGGATCCGATGATCCGCATCAACTGGTAGGGACCGATGCGTTCAAGAGACATACTGGTTTCCAATCCGGCGTCGCGGGCGAATGATCCCGAAAGCGACCGGCTTGACGTTGAGATGTTGAGGCTCCGGCGGGACTGGTAGTTTTACGAATCGGGCATGGCCCCGCAAAACATGATCGGATCAGTCGACGACTTGGGCGAAAGCGGGCAGGATCATTGACGTGGCCCGAGTGATTTCCGGATCACCTTCACCGATGAGTTCCGCAAGTTCAGCGAGTTTAGACTTCGCCTGCGCGAAGTCCTCCGAATCGATCAATCGCCCGACCTCGAGAATCTTCTTTTCAACGTCCGCGTTCCGTGCCTCGGCGTGCATGACTTCTTCAAGCACG
>JAQBZS010000819.1 GCA_027622115.1 Planctomycetota bacterium
CGAAACGTTCCAAATGCGCCCGTCAACGTGGCGACCAGCAGCGACCGATTCAGCGAAACTCGCCACGCCGCCCACACGATCATCGGCACCGCGCAGAACCGCAGCAACCACGGTCGTTCGCACCACCACGGTGCGCTGAGCGCGACGCTCAACATGCCCCAGCAGAAGATTCGCACGGAGTTGATTGCGGTCGGCATCGTGATCTTTCAGACCCAATCGGGACTCACGTAGCTTGGGACCATTGTCCCGAGCGGTCACGGAACAATGGTCCCGTGCTACTGGGGAAATTGCGATCTCAGGATTCCAGACTGCTGAACTCGGAAGAACAGCGTTCCAGCATTTCCATGATCGCTCCGAACTCGCCGCCGTGAGCGATCAATTGGGCTCCCATTTTGTGAAATCGCTGCATGTCCGCCACCGTGCCGCACGGACGACCCCACGCCTTGCCGTGCTTCTTGCAGGCGGCGGCAACGGTTTCGTGGGCCTCGTCCATGGTGAGCTGTGTGTCGAGCTTCGCCAGCCGCAACCCAAGGTCGCCGGGGCCGAGAAACAACCCATCGACTCCTTCAACCGCTGCAATGGCATCCGCATTCGCAACGGCTTCCGGCGTCTCGATCTGCACCACCAGAAACGTCTCGCGATTGGCGGCATCGGTGTAGTCGGCACCGCCTTGCAAATAAAAGTCCGAGTCCAAACCCGCCCCGTCGATGCCGCGGTCTCCGATTGGCGGAAACTTGACTGCGTTGACCAACATCCGAGCCTTTTCCGGCGTGGAGACATGCGGAATCATCAAGCCCGTCGCACCGTCCTCCAGATAGCGATACAGCTTGGTCTTCTCCAACGTGGGGGCTCGCAGCATGCAGTCGATGTCGAACTGATGGAAGAACGACAACAGCGCTTGCACGTCGCGATCGGACATCGCCCGATGCTCAAGATCCAGCCAGATGCAGTCGTAGCCGAAATGGGCGGCATGTCGCACGAACGCGGGGATGAAATGGCCCAATGCACAAATCTGTACGGGCTCGTTCGCCCGCAGTTTGGCAAGTGTTTTGCTGTTTCTCATGGATGATCTCGCTAGCGTTGACGGGAACGAAAAAACCCAGCTCTTCAAGAGCTGGGTTTGATGATCACATTGACTTCGATCGGCTCGGCAGCGACGCACATCGAATACGTTCGACCGATGCCGCAAGCCACAACGGAATCAGGATTCACTCGAAGCATCTTCCACGGGCGCTGTTTCTGCGACTGCAGGTGCTTCGACGGGAGCCGCGGCATTGCGGCGAGGCATCAGTTTGCACATCCGCGACTTCATGCGGGCGGCTTTGTTGGCATGAATCAGATTCTTGGCGGCGGCTTGGTCAAGCCGCTTGACGGCCAAACGAAATGCCGGTTCGATGATCGCCGAGTCGGCGGTGTCGACCGCTTCACGAAACTTCTTGAGGACCGTGCGTAGCGATGCCCGCTGCGTGCGATGCAGCAGGCGGCGACGTTGGTTTTGGCGAAGGTCCTTTTTGGCAGCTTGCTTGTTCGGCATTGTGAGTTTTTATGTTTCGAGTTGTTGGAAGCTTTGCGAAGCAAACGTCTTGCCCGCACCACGACCGAGTCTGAACCGACCGGGTAGATTTTCGACGCGGGAGTTTAGTGACGCACGGGCGCTGGATCCAGTCTCACCCCATGCCGATTGGTTCTAACGGGGCTTTCGAGACAACAAAGGTCTCCTTTTGCCCCTGATTGAATTCCACGGTGACGGTGCGGTTCTTGGAATAACCGCCACAACCCACCACAACGCCTCGACCGTATTGCGGGTGACGGACGCGCGATCCCACCGCAAAGCCTTGTGGCAGCGTGACGGATTCGGTGGTGCCGTTTGCCATTTGAGCCGCCGTGGTCAGATTGAAGCCGCCGGGTTTCGCGACCGATTGACGTCCCGTGGTGTTCGCTGATTGGCTCTGAGGGGAATCGAATCCGCCGAATCCGAGTGCCGCCCAGGTCGGCACGCCGGAGCCCGTGAAGTCCTGTACCTGCAACCCCAATTCGCGAACGAACAGGCTGTCGATCGAACGCTTGTTTCGCCCGTAGACTTGCCGAGACAGAGTATTTGTCAGCAACAATTCTTCGCGAGCACGAGTAATTCCGACAAACAGCAACCGACGTTCTTCTTCCAGCCCGTTGCCGTTGTCGAAGTCTCCGAGGGCTCGTTCGTGAGGCAACAGGCCCTCTTCCAACCCGATAATGGCCACGACCGGGAACTCAAGCCCTTTGGCGGCGTGCAAGGTCATCATCTTCACGGAGCCGGTTTCGTCGAGATTATCTCCCTCGTTCACCAGGCAGGCCATTTCGAGGAAGCCGTCCAAGGTTGGCTGCTCCTCACTCCGATCGTACTCGGCCGCCGCATTGATCAATTCGCCCACATTGGCCAACCGCTGAATTGAGTCCTCGGATTCGTCAGATTCCCACTCGTCCGTAAAACCGGTGGAGTCAATCAAAGAGCGCAACGTGGCTGTAACACCGTTCACGGATGCGTCGCCCGCGTTGGCCAAACACGTGGAAAACTCTCGGAAGGATTTGGCTGCGGGCTTGTTGATCTTGGGAATCGGCCCCGCGGTTCGGCACGCTTCCACTAAATCGATCTGCTGCCGGTCCGCATGATCCAAGAGTCGCTGAATCGAAATTTTTCCCACGGCCTTGAGTAACGTATTCGCGATGCGTGCAAACGCGGCGTAGTCCTTGGGATTGGCGACCAGCCGCAAGAAGGCCAGCAAGTCTTTGATTTCCTTCCGCTGGTAGAACTCCACTCCCGCCGCCATCTGATACGGGATCTTGGCTCGCAACAAAGCCAGTTCCACCAACCGAGACAACGCATTGACCCGATAGAAGACGGCGAAGTCGTTGAATTCGCGGCGTCCGGACTTCACTTCATCGCGAATGAATCCGGCCAGATGGTCCGCTTCACCAAACGCGCTTGCGAACTGCCGCACTTCGACGTCGCGACCCGCGCTGCGAGTCGGAATGAGCGTCTTGGCCTTGCGTCTGACGTTGTGAGCAATCAAGCGATCGGCCACCGCCAAGATGTTGGGCGTACTGCGGAAGTTCTCTTCCAACCGCACGACACGCGTTCGTGGATGGTCTTGCTCGAATCGCAGAATGTTCTGAATGCGAGCCCCGCGCCAGCCATAGATGGACTGATCCGGATCGCCGGTCACGCACAAGTTTGGGCACTCGCGCGATAGCCCGGAAATGATCTTGTACTGAGCGGTGTTCGTGTCTTGATACTCGTCGACCAGCACGTACTCGTATTGGTGATCGAGCTTGGATCGCAATTCCGGATTGTCCGCCATCAGCGTGACGACGTGCAGCAGCAGGTCGTCAAAATCAACCGCGTTGGCTTCCAGCAAGAGCCGCTGGTATTCGGGGTAAACTTCCGCGGCAACGGCCTGAGTCGCATCACCGATCGACGACTCGTAGCGAGCGGAAAAATTCTCGGGGCCGATGAGTTCGTTCTTGGCCCGACTGATTTGATGGCCGATTTTCGCCGGCTTGAAGGCGACCGAGTCAAACTCAAGATTTTCCATGGCCCGTTTGATGAGGTCGCGTTGGTCACGGACGTCGTAAATCGTGAAGTTCGCTTCGAGACCGACTCCCTTGCCGTATTGCCGAAGGATCCGGGCACAGAATTTGTGGAACGTGGTGACCCAGACATGGCACGATTCCAACATCTGGTTGGTACGTTCCGCCATTTCGTTGGCGGCCTTGTTCGTAAACGTGATCGCCAGAATCCGCCACGGTTTGACGCCATTGTCGACCAACCTCGCGATCCGGTGCGTAATGACGCGTGTCTTCCCCGAACCGGGTCCAGCCACAACCAACAGCGGCCCCTCCGTGCATTCCACGGCCTCGCGCTGGCTGTCGGTCAGTTCAACATTTGACATGAACGAAATCCATTTCCTGGGAACGTTGACCCTGGGCTTTGTTGTGCCGCAGAATTGATCGTTTCACCGTGAGCCGAAGCGTGTCGAGG
>JAQBZS010000820.1 GCA_027622115.1 Planctomycetota bacterium
GTGCTTGCAGTCGGGGCAGCGAACGCGAGCGAATCCTTCTTGCAGACCGCCGCACTTGAGAAAGGCCGCCACCGACTGTTCGACGATCGGCCGCGACCCGCAAGCGGGTGCCCCGCCATACTTGGCCTGATAACGCCGGTCGTAGACCTGCTGGAAGACCTCGTCGGAGCCGACCCGATTACCCCGCGCCGCGGTGGGCAGTCGGGCTACCAGAAGTAGCGATCGAATGACCTGGAGATTCGGTCGTTCCCGGCAAGCGATCCACCCGCCTCGGATGCCCCTCATCACCGACCGGCATGAGGATTCCGCTGTGATTCCGGGGTCATATTCACCGTGAGTGATGAGGCCGCGTTCCGGACTCGTCAAACCGACGCGTGTTCGACTGCGTGGACTCGTTCGGCTGAGAATGGGCAATGCTCTTCCAGGTGAAACTGGTCAAAGCCGACTCGACTGTAGTTGAGTCCTCGCCAACTGACTCGGCGGACGAAGTACGCACAGATGGTGGCGGCCGTGTACATCGACACGGTCAAGCCTCCCACCAGCCCGGTTTTCATCGGAAGTGGTGGAACGAATTGTCCGCTGCCGCGAAGGATTGGACGCAAGCGCATTTCCAGCGAGATCAGACAGCCAGCCATTCCGGCGGCGAATCCCAGAATCCCGAATGCAGCCGTCGCGATCGCTGTGACATCGCGATGCAGGACCGCGGTAGCCAGAATCCCCACCGCACCGAAGACAGAAAACGCCATCGCCACACCGTTAATCAGAATCCAGGTTCGCGCCGGGTTGTAACACGTCGCGTTGAGCATTTGCCGGCGCAGGAATTTGAAACAGTTTCCAAGTGAAATCGATTCTCGATTGGCCATGATCGCTCGCGGAACGACCTTCAGCTCCAACCCCAGTGGCTTCAGAATGGAAGGGACAACACAGTCGTCGAACAGGCACTCAGACCACCGTTTTGCGAGCCCGCCTTCAAGCACGTCCCGGCGGTACGCAACGGAACCACCGAACGGAACCTGGAAGGCAAACATTTCTGGAACCGATCCAACGTTCCACATGTACCGCACCAGCGTGCCGAGCTCTGAAGTTTCCGGTGTGTACCAGCACATCCCCGTCGCAACTCCGACTTTTGGATCCAGCAGCGGCCGCATCAGATCACCGAGCCAGTCCGGGTAAGCGATGACATCTGAGTCGACCACGACGATCGCTGAATCTTCGGGCTCGAGCGACTCGACAATCTGAATCAACGCGCTGTTCTTGGCACCGCAGGTTTCGAGTGCTGAGTGCAGGTACTCGACTTCGACTCGATCGCTCGAATAAAGATTGATGGCCTGTTCGATGACCGGGACGGAAGGATCAGACTTGCTGTCGACGATGATTCTCAGAATGTAGTTCGAGTAATTCTGGTCAAGCAGCGACTCGATACACCGCGTCAGAAAAGGATCCATGCCGCGCACCGGCAAGACAACGACTGCCCTTGGCGCAGCGGCTGGTGACACCTGTGGCCCGTTGTGACCAGACAGCAGACTGGCGAGAAATCCTCGCGTCCAGACGACGCTGCGGATCAGGAGGACCATCATCAACACAACGCACACAACTGCAAAAACAGTAACCATTGATGCTCAATCTGTGGGTGCGACGAATAACGACGACGAAATCTCAATCCGCATTCCATTCAGACCGAATTCCCGGCACGAAAAGTAGAAAGACGATACCAATAAAATCGCCGTATATCGACCGTGTGCGAAACCGAAAACAAAACTCCAGAATCGTGACCGGCCTGCCAACAGCAGACTGCGGCTGTTCAATGGCAGAATTCGCCTGGATTTCAGGGCGTCACGAGACGCTCCGAAATTCGAGCGTCGGACAAATCCCCTGCATGCTGAGTGGTCGAGGCCACTCTTCGACCCTGGCTGAAGCCATTCGGCCTGGCGAATTGTGCTGGTCTGATTCAGTTTGAAGGATGTGACAGGCTGACCCCCATCCGCAGCTCGCGAGTAATTCCGTTCGCGATACGTTCCACTGCGGAGTTTTTGAGCAGTTCGGGCGATATTTCTCGCATCGCAAGGTACGTGGACGAGCCGGGATCGCCAAGACGACCGGAACCAATAACTTCGCGAGTGCCCAAGGGCGACCGCCTGCCCTGCCCACTGACAGGCATCGACGTAAGTGCTCACAGCCGCAGAAGGGTCATTTTGACGTAAACCCTTGCTGGTAGTCATAAACCTCGACTCCAAACAAACGCCAACCGAGGTTGCCGCCATCCCGGAGTCGGCCGGATTGATGAAAACCTCGGTTGGCGCCTCTCTGCAGTCGGCGGGATTGATGCCAACCGTCGTTGCCGCCAATCCGGCCGACTCCGCAGAGGCAAACGGATAAGTGGCCGTTTATCCGTTCGACTCCGCAGAGGCAAAAACTTTGGTTGGCATCAATCCGGCCGACTCCGGGTAGGCCACGACTCTGGTGTTTGCCACCACTTACGACGACGGCCAGCCGCCGACGCGACCGTTCGCCACCTCGCACCCGACTCGGCTGGTCAACCGGAAGGGCGGCATCAATCCGAACGCTGTCAGACTGGTCAACGAGCCGGTCGGCACCTTTCCGCACCCCAGCTCGCTAACAAACGACTGAGTGGCTGACTCTCCGAATGCCCGGTCACTGGCGATCGACAGCAAATCCGGCTGGCCGGTGCCAGCGCGCAGCAACGGATTTTTCGGACCGGTCAACTGCTGGTGAACTTGAGCGGGGTTCAATCGCCAGAGCTTGAGGACTCACTGCCGTCCCCACGAAACGACGGCTTGTTCCAGCTCGATGCACTCGGAACCCACCTAGCGCCGCAACGAGGCGAAGGGCGGCGCTCGCGTGACGGCGTGGCCCCGGTCTTCCGTTTCCATGCGCCCCGAGGTCGTGGGAGCGGAGTGGGCCACCGGCCACAACGACAGGCGACCGAGATTGTCTCCGGCGACCAATTGTTGGCCGCTGGATTTCCCGGCCCTGCGTTGGCAACAACAGGACACCCAACACCGACCATCGCTCTGATCTGGTGGCCCGGCCGAATGGCTCGCACCTGATTCGCGGGAACCGACCGCAGTCACCGCTGGAGTGAATGTCGGCAACGTCGTGGCGGATGGCTCGACATCGAGCGTCGTGACATTCAGCACGTCGGCTCCGGACGGCTCGCAGGTCACTGTGTTGAGCACACTCGGCACGATCACGACCGCAGGAACTCGCCGCAACGCATTGAGCGCCATCGACAACTTCTTCGGCGAAGTCCCTCGGCGAAACGGTCCCATCCGAATAACTACCGAGGAAAAGTCGAACCGCAGATCGATTCAGATCGACGCTGAAAAGGCGAGTGGCGATTGAGCGCCGGCTCGGTGAGGCGAAAATGTCAGGAGCGTTACTCGCACGACGCGAAATGACTGGACGTCGCAGTCACAGACGGTGCGTTTCGCAAACGCGGAATCGAGGCACTAGTTTGGCTTCGATTTGCTCCATTGAGAGTTGAGCCGCCTTCGGCAGCGGCAAGACTGAAGTGGCACGCTCACAAGACAAGCACCGAACTAGTGGGGAGGTCAACACAGTCACGGCCTCTATCGTGCAAACTATTTCTTTGGCTCAGCTTCAGCGTCGTCTTCGAACAGGATTGGGACTTGGTCGCGTGGAGATTCGGCGACTTCTTTCGCTGTGATCAATTCCAAGTACGATCGACATACCGGACGCAGGTGTGTGTCCGGTTCGAGGTCGAGCAGTTCTTGGAGTTGCCTTGCCGCTTCTTTGTTGCGGCCCGATTCGAGGTAGCACGTGGCGATCGTCCAACGCAACTCGGCCACTTCGTTTGATGTGATGATTGACTGAACCGAAGCCGTGGTATGTCGCACCGGCCACGTGTCCTCGCCGAGGAATGATGGCGGCGGCTGGATCAGCGGCGCGGTGCCAAGCAGGCCCATGATTGTTGATTGCTCGATTTCCGCGATGCGCTTGCGGCACAGGTCGATCGCACCGTCATAGTTGCCTCGT
>JAQBZS010000821.1 GCA_027622115.1 Planctomycetota bacterium
GACGTCGCGGCTGCTCGGGCGGCTTGCCAGCGACTGAAGTTGGAACCACCCGTGGAAGGCAAGACTCGACTCTTCAGCGGAGATGCCAGCAAACGCGATTCGAGTGATTCCAATCCGCAGTTCACAGGCCCGCCACCTGCTGGATCGCACTCAATCCTGTGTGGGAAAAAAGCACAGAAAAACCTGCATGAGTGTACCGCAGCCCTACGCGTATTGACGTTTGCGGACGTCTCTGTCTGCGCGCAGAGGCTGACATGCACCCATGAATGATCCGGGCCTGGTGACGGTATTGACCCATTTCTCAATCCACTCGTACCATCCCGCGCGCTTCCGGTCGTTGGCCGACGTTTTGATCGACGTCGCATCACGCCCGGCGTCGATTCCCATCTTCACGCACTTCTTCTCCTGTACATCCACTCCGTTCAAGGACGGACGGAATCCTGGTGGCCATTCGCAAAACGCTGAAATGGTTCGTCGTTATCCTCCTCGTCATCGGAGGATCGGTGGGCGGCTATTTGTATTGGCTGTACTCCCACAGCGATGAAATTCTGCGCGGTCGGATTCTGGAACACGCTCGCGAGCAATTCCCCGATGCCGAAATCAGCATTGAACGGGCTCGCTTCGATTGGAATCGGCGGATCCATGTCTACAACGTCGTCATGCAACTGAAAGGCGAAGACTCGCCCATTGTCCGCTTGCCGGAAGTTGTCGTGGTCACGGATCGGGACGCACTCAAGAATGATCAACAACTCATCATTCAAAAGGTTGAAGTCCACGAACCACATCTGAAGCTCGCGCAAGATGCGAACGGATTGTGGAACTGGCAGCGGTTGCTCGATCAGCGAAAGCCGTCCGGCGACGCGAGTGTTCCGGAATGCTTCATCGATAAAGCGCACGTTTCGGTGAAAATGAATCGATCCGGACGTCCCACGACGAATGTTGTCTTGGAGCATGGCCAACTGACGTTGATCCCCTCGGGGAAACGGCGAGTCCTTGTGGACGGCAAATGCAGCGTAGACACCGCCGGACGTCTTGCTGTGAAAGGCGAATGGGACATGGATGCTCATTCGTGGACGCTCACCGGTCAAATTCGCGATGTGGAAATCAATCGCGAACTCATGCAGACGTTGACCAATGCTTCGCACAAAGTTGAAGACATGCTGGTCCAGGCGGACGACAGGCTGCTGGCCTTCGCGAATCTGCAACCAGCGGTCGGTGTCGGCGGTTTTGTCGGTCCATCTGCTCCAGACTCCCCCGCCAATCGATCGAATGTCATCGTCACGGTCGATCGGAGCAGCAACAGTGTGCCCGTGACACGCGCCTCGGGAAGCGCGGCACCATCGATCGATGCTTCATTGACGAGCGAAAACTCGCAATCCAAGCCAGCCGAAAGCCCGTCTCGCATCGGGCATTCGGCTGCCCCCGACGAAACAGCCGCATCCAAGGTGCCGGACTTCGGCCTGTCCGGTGAATTCGACTTAAGTTTCCGCCTGGCAAAGGCAAACGCGAACGCTCCCGTGGACTACAAGGCGATGCTCGCCGTGCGACATTTGCACGCCGTCCACGACGCCTTGCCGTTTGCGTTGAACGAAATGTCCGGCAAGATCTACATGGACAATCAACAGCTCATTGTTCGCGAAGTCCACGGTAAGCACGGCGTTTCACTCGTCGATCTCAGCGGGCGAGTCGCCCGTGCGGCGGACGGCAATCCCGATCAATTCGATATTTCGCTGACACAGATCAACCTCGACGATCGCGTTAAAGAACGCTTGCCGCCGTCCCTGCGGAGCCTGCTCGACAAATTCAATCCGCGGGGCCACTTGGATGTCGAAGGTACGATGGTCCGGCAGGGTGATCGCTGGCTCCCGCAGAACTTCAAAGTGTCATTCAGCGACGGTCGCGTCACTTACTCGAAGTTTCGCTATCCGCTGCGATCCATGAAGGGGTCCATTACTCAACAAGGCGCGTCGCACGATTTGTCGATCGATTGCGACGCACTCGCCGGCCAGTGGCCCGTGCGTATCGATGGCTTCATCACGAACGCCGGACCGACAGCCGAAATCAACATGCAGATGCACGCGCCGCAATTCGGCGTCGACGAAACACTGCTCGCAGCCTGCACGCCGAATGGACGCAAGACGCTCGAAGCTCTGCATGTCCAGGGCTTGGCTCGCCTGAAGTACGACATCCACAAACCCGCCGGACTGAACCAAGCGTTTCAGACGTTGCTCACGGTCGATCTGAATCGTTGTTCGATGCAGCCGGACGTATTTCCATTTCGCTTTGCCGAGATGACCGGCCGAATCACGTTTGACCCACACCGGCGCACCTGGAAATTCGCGGACATCAAGGCTCGCAATGGGGAAGGATTCTTCGAGGCGAACGGGGCGCTGGTCCCGCAATACGATCCGCTCAGCCGACAACTCAAACCCGCGTTGGAAGCCGAAGTCTTCGCTCATCGAGCCTCGTTGGATCAGTTGAAGACCGCGGTGCCGGAAGCTCTGAGCCACGCGTGGAGTGAACTCAACCCTTCCGGTCATTTGACGGCGTTGACGAAACTCCGCTGGATGACGGGTTATCCCACTTCCCTGACGGTACAAGCCGCCGAGCTGTTCGATGGCACAATTCGATTGAAGTCGTTTCCGTACCCCTTGGAAAAAGTGAACGCGAAATTCACTTACGCCAATGGGATCGTGAACATTAAATCATTCGACGGCAAACACGACGATACACAGGTCCGCGGCAAGGGCACGATTCAGATGTGGCCCAACGGTCAATGGCAGGTCGTGATGAAGGACGTCTACGCCGACGACCTCGTTCCGGACCGGCTCTTTCGGCGAGCACTCACCCCCGCAATCCGCCACGGCCTAGACACGATCGATCCGCAAGGTCCGCTGTCGTTGGAGATGAAGGAGATCGTCCTCACCGGACATGCGAATCCGCAAGTGCCCACCACGGTGAGTTGGGACTACAAAGTCATTCTTTACGGAGCCGGCATTCAAGCGGGGCTCGACTTGAAGTCGATTCACGGATTCGTCACCGCGAAAGGGAATTGGAACGGGTCGCGCGTCGAAAACCATGGCGAGATCAATTTTGACGCGTTGAAGCTCTTGGGCTATCAACTCACCAACGTTCGCGGGCCGTATCGCGTGATTGACAACCATCTGGTGATCGGTGCCGATTCCATCCCGTCCGGCAAGCCGTTGCGTCCAGACGAACGCCGCGTCACCGCGAAAGCCATCGACGGCACGATGACGTTCGATGCCATTTGCATTTTGGAGTCGGAGCCGAAGTATCGCATCGTCAGTACGATTCAGGACGCCAGCCTGGAAGAGTACGCGAGGCTGTATCTCCCGGGCGAAAGTCTGCTTCGCGGAAAGATTCGGGGCTGGATCGACTTGACGGGCACCGGGGCGTCGCCGCAGGACTTGTCCGGTCGCGGTCGCTTGGAAATTAAGCCTGCACAGATTTACGAACTGCCCGTCATCGGCCAGGTGCTGAAGGTGCTGAGCTTCACAACTCCCGACAAAACGGCCTTCGATCACGTGCTCGTCGACTTCAATGTGGAACGCCAAACCTTTTGGTTCAACACGATCGATTTGGTGGGCAATGCCATAAGTCTACGCGGCAAGGGCTGGGCTCGGTTCGATAAGAAACTGCATCTGGACTTTTACTCGATGCTGTCAAGAAACGGCCGAGCCGTACCGTTCTTCGGCGCGCTTGTGGGAGAAGCCACCAAGGGTTGGGTTGGTGTCGAAGTGCGAGGGACGGTGAATGCTTCGCGAGCCGACGTGAAAGCGATTCCCCAACTTGACGACGCGCTCAAGCGATTCCTCGGCGCATTCTCGCCGGGTGGTGGCCTGTTGCCGTCCACGCGGTCACGACTTCGTCGAAACAATGCGGCTGCACCGGGAAGTCGCCGAACAACTCAGTATTCGCCGGCACCGCCCGACACCGACGAACCGCGTTCAGTCCGGCGCGAATGATTCCGATCAAATAACTAAGTTCGAG
>JAQBZS010000822.1 GCA_027622115.1 Planctomycetota bacterium
CTTCGTCGAATTGGAACCAACCGCCGGATCCGATCCCGTCCCCGCTTTCACCGCAGTGGTCGACATTCTCCAGCAGTGGACCGGTCAACATCCCGAGGCCTGTTTGCCGCCAGTGATCCTGCATCTGACGCGAGGCGACTTGGATTCCGATCAACTGAACGAAGCGGTGGGTCGGTTGAGCGAAGTTGCTCCCGCAGCCGGCCCGGTTGTGCTGTATCACCTCGCCGCCACGGAAACGCCGCACGCGTCGGCGTCCTATCCGGAAAGTGGAGACGCCATCGAGTCCGATGCTCTCAAGGCCGTCTTCGACGCCACATCCGGCTTGCTGGGCCGTGACCAACTTGCCGTCGACAAGCCCAGCATCATCGGCGTGGAGTCTCGCGGGCTGGTCATCAACGGAAAATTCGATCTGTTATTCGACGGCATTTTGCCCGTACTGGCGGACTGATCGTTTGCTCCCGCCCAATGCCATACGTCCCATACATAAGTCACATTACGTCATGGGACTTATGAGATGGATGGGACTGATGTTGATCGTAGGGTGACCACACCCGAATGCGCAGCCACCAAACGAAAGGAACGCGATTCAAAATGTCCGAGCAGGTTTATCTCGCCATCGACCTGGGAGCCGAGAGCGGACGCGTCATCGCTGGTCGGTTCGACGGCGATTCCGTCAAGCTCGACGAAGTTCACCGATTCCCGAATGCTGCGGTGTCGGTGGCCGGTTCGCTGAGATGGAATCTCGTGGGTCTCTGGTCCAGCATCTTGGACGGGCTCGCCAAAGCCGGTGCGCAATACGGCGACTCCATCGTGTCCGTCGGCGTCGATACGTGGGGCGTGGATTACGTCCTGATGTCCGCTCAGAACGAAATGCTCGGGCTGCCCTATTGTTATCGAGACTCGCGGACGTCCGGGCTGATGGCACACACCTTCACGCAGGTTCCGAAGCAGACAATCTTCGCGCACACCGGCCTGCAATTCATGGAAATCAACACGCTGTACCAGTTGGTCGCCATGCAGCAGCAAGACCCGGAATTGCTCGGACTGGCCGAATACTTCTTGATGATTCCCGACTACTTCCACTGGCTGTTGTCGGGCAGTCGCGTGGTCGAATTCACGAACGCCACGACGTCGCAGTGTTACCACGCCACCGACAAAACCTGGGCGTACGACGTGCTCAAGCGAATGCAGATTCCGACGGACATGTTTCCGCCTGTCGTCGGTCCCGGGACGAAATTGGGCTCGCTCCGAGAAGAGATCGCTCGACAAACCGGACTCGGCCGCATCGATGTGGTCACCCCCGCCACGCACGACACAGGATCGGCCGTGGCCGCCGTGCCGACGGAGAACACGGGCTCGCCCAACTGGGCTTACATCAGTTCGGGTACGTGGTCGTTGATGGGCGTCGAAGTTCAGCACGCGATTCTCACGCCGCAGGCACTGAACCTGAACGTGACCAATGAAGGCGGTATCGACGGCACCTATCGGTTGCTCAAGAACATCATGGGTTTGTGGCTGGTCCAGCAGTCCCGCAAATCCTTCGAACGAGCCGGAAAAGCAATCGATTACAGCCAACTCACGCAAGCCGCCGCGGCAGCCGAAGCGTTCAGATCGTTGGTGAACCCGGATGACGCTCGCTTCCTGAATCCGGACGACATGGTGACCGCCATCCGCGAGTTCTGCGAATCGACGGGCCAACCATCGCCGGAATCGGAAGGTCAGGTGATTCGCTGCGCGCTGGAATCGCTCGCGCTGAAGTACCGCGTGGTCTTGGAAGGCTTGGAACAATTGACCGGCGTGCCGATCGAAGTGATCCATATCGTGGGCGGGGGCACTCAGAATGAACTGCTCAACCAATTCACGGCGAATGCTTGCGGTCGTGCGGTCATCACGGGTCCGGTCGAGGCCACGGGATTCGGCAACGTCTTGGTCCAAGCCCGAGCCCAAGGAGAAATCGCCACGCTGTCCGATCTCCGAACGGTGGTCCGCAATTCGTGCGAGATCAAACGCTACGAACCCCAAGACACGGATCGTTGGTCAAAGGCGTTCGAGACATTTTCTAGGCTGGTTTAGGCCCACAACCCCGAAACTGAACGACGTTTAGCCAACCACGAAAGACACGAAAGGAAGACGGCGGAAGGGATATCGGATTGGCGAATGATTCAGGAACACGCCGATCGCTGCTCCACGTCAATTGCCAATGCTTGCTTGTTTCTGCGTTTCTTTCGTGTGATTCGTGTATTTCATGGTTGAATCCATTGTGTGCCGCTTCAATCAACCCTGGCCACTAACAACTACGCGCGATCCAAAGAGAAACAGCCGACCGACTTGCACGAGTCGACCGGCTGCACAATTGGCACTGATTGAATTGCGTAAGGATCCTATTCCTCGGTTGCTGGGCGTTTTGGTCGCCCGCCTTCTCCGCCTCGGTCGCCACCTGGACCAGGACGACCGCCGCCTGCACCGCCTTCTCCACCTCGGTCGCCGCGAAAGCGTTGCATCAACTTTTCCAGTTCGGCTTTGTCGAGTGCTCCATCCTTGTTGGTGTCGGCTTGAGCCGCCAGATCACCCAAGCGTCCGGGCATCTCGCTCTTCTGAAGCTTCCCGTCCTTGTTCTTGTCAAATCGAGCCAGGAAGGATTCGACCCCACCAGGGCCACCTTGACCTCGACCACCCTGCGGCCCGCCTTGTTCACCCGGTCGACCTTCACCCGGTCGACCTTCACCGGGTCGACCTTCACCGGGTCGTCCTCGTCCGCCATCCGGTCCGAATCCACCGGGGCCGCCGCGACCTGGTCGCGGGGGACGCACTTCGTCATCGGTGAGCTTGCCGTCTTTGTTCTTGTCGAGAGTCTTCAAGGCGGCGACTGCATTCTCGATTTCCTTGGCGGAAATGACGCCATCGTCATTCGCGTCCAAAGCTTGAGTAATCGGATGGCGTGGGGGACGCCCACCGGGTCCGCCCGGCCCACCAAATCCAGGCCCGCCTTCACCGCCGCGACCACCCGGCCCGCCCTCGCCGCGTGGTGGTCGACCACCGGGGCCGTCTTCACCGCGTGGAGGTCGACCGCGTTCGGCACCCTTCTTTTCACCATCGCGCTGGCGAGCACCCGGCCGTTCGTCTTGTTCACGTTGAGAAAATGCAAAGTCGGACAACAGCAAGCCGGCAACGGCCGCGACGCCCAGGGTCAGCACGAGTTTTTTCATGAGTTACTCCAGAGGGAAAGGAATCGCCGTCGAATGGACTTGATCAGAATGGTTTCGTCGGCCCGTAATATCAAACGTCTTTTTGCATTACGCGCGGGTTGCCGACGGTGGAACAAAGATTCTCGACATTTTTCCAAGATTTGTGGTTTTCGACACTCGGCCAACTGCGCGACACGCGGTACACCAACTTCGCTGACTCACCCGTAGAAGTAGAAATGATTGCCATGTCTCATGTCGACTTGATTGAACAATACGCGGCGGGGCCGAAGCTGATTGCTCAGGCTGTCTCCGGAATGTCCGACGACGATTTGAACGCCACGCCGATTATCGGGAAGTGGTCGACACGTCAGGTCGTATGCCATCTCGCGGATTTTGAGCCCGTTTATGCCGACCGCATGAAACGCGTCATCGCCGAAGACCGGCCCACGTTCTTTGGCGGCGATCCCAATGAGTTCGCGGCGCGACTCGCGTATGAGCAGCGCGATGTCGCCGAGGAATTACGGCTGATTGAAGTAGTTCGCGCTCAAATGACTCGAATTCTGCGAACACTTGCGGTCGAGGACTTTCAACGCAGCGGGGTCCATTCGGAAGATGGACCGATGACTCTGGAAACGCTGATTCAACGCATCACGAAGCACGTCCCGCACCACGTTGCATTCATCGACGAAAAGCGGAACGCGATCAAAGCGGATTCATGAGGGGTCTGGCTTACGTATTTCTGATTTGGCGGGCGTTGAACTTTAGATTCACCAACAACGGTTAACCGCCAAATCTGGAATTCGAAAGCCTGCCCCCACGTTCTC
>JAQBZS010000823.1 GCA_027622115.1 Planctomycetota bacterium
CTTCCACCGACGCGGGGTCGGTGGAGAGCACATAGAATCCGGTAGACTCAGCAAAGTTCAATGCTCGCGGATAAACGCGATCGAGCACGGAAAACGTAAACCCGCGAGCCCCAGCCTGCCCTACCCTGCCCTGCCCTGCCCCAAACTTGCGTCATTCGAAAAGGTGTGCTTCGTGGATGGAACGACTCAATGGATGCGATGGTCCGAGGCACCTTGGATCGCCAAGTTTGAATCCGGTAGCGGTGCTTTGCAGTTGGTCGACCGACTCCTGACAGCCGTCCTGGAATCGGAAAACGTGACGCAACTCTTACGCTCGCAGTTGCCCGAGATCGCCACGGAACATTCCGCGCAATGGTCGGCCGTCATTCAACGTCGACCGGATTGGACCACCGTCGCCGAATGCGGCCGACACGGCTTCGACAAGCTGCCGATGCACATCTTCGAAGAAGCGTTGGATCGTGAAGCGAGTGGCCGACTCACCAACGATTCCGGTTGGACGCTCGTGGTGGTTCCGATCTCAATTCGGGTGCAACCGGCCTCGGTGCTCGTCCTGGCCGGTCGCAATCTCACCGACGATGTGATCGGCTCGGCGATGTGCGTTGGAGCGGCACTGGGCCATGCCATCAGTTACGTCAACGCCAGAATGCAAGGGGCTCGGCGAATCGAGCGACTGGAAACCACCTTGCGAATTTCCGCGTCGTTCTCGGTCTCGCGAGACGTGGAATCACTGCTGGAAACGATCGCCAACGCGGCCACGGATTTGCTGCAATGCGACCGCGCCAGCATTTTCATTTGGGACCGCGAGGCTCACGAGTTGGTGGCCTGCCCTGCCCTGGGCATGGAAGACAAAACTCTGCGACTGCCGGACAGCGTGGGCATCGTCGGCGACACGATCCAGAACGGCACCTCGATCAACGTTCCGGATGCTTACGCCGACGCTCGTTTCAACCAAGCCGTCGACAAAGCCACCGGCTACCGCACTCACAATCTGGTGTGCGTGCCCCTGTTGGACGTCAACGGCAAGCGGATCGGTGCCTTCCAGGGAATTAATAAGCTAGACGGTCCCTTCACTAAGGATGACGAAGAGTCGCTCACGGAAATTGGGTTGCAAGCAGCCAACGCGTTAGCCAGCGTCCAAGAACGCGAACGATTGGCTCGCAGCCGGAATCAGCTCGCCGAACAAGTCACCGAACGAGTCCGCATCATCGGCGAAAGCCCCGCCATCACCGCCCTGCGAGACACGATCGCTCGCTTGGCGAACACCGAATTACCCGTGCTGATCCTCGGCGAAAGCGGAACCGGCAAGGAAGTCGTTAGTCAATCGTTGCATTATCAGGGCAAGCGTGCCGAGCATCCTTTTGTGGCCGTCAATTGCGCGGCTCTGGCCGAGTCACTGCTCGAAAGCGAATTGTTCGGTCACGAGAAAGGCGCGTTCACCGACGCCCAAGACACCAGGAAGGGCAAGTTTGAACTCGCCGACGGCGGCACACTGTTCTTGGACGAGATCGGGGACATGAGCCCCGGCGGCCAAGCCAAACTGCTGCGTGTTCTCGAGCAGAAAGTTGTCACTCGCGTTGGCGGTTCGCAATCGATCCCCACGAATGTCCGAGTCGTCGCGGCCACGAACGTGAACTTGGCCGAAAAGGTCGGGCAGAAGAAGTTTCGCCAGGATCTGTATTATCGCCTGAGCGTCGTCACGCTCGACATCCCCGCCCTGCGTGACCGTCCGGAAGACATTCTGGCCTTGGCCGAATACTTCTTGTCGATCTTCGCCTGCGACGCCGGGCGACCTCGACTGAAGCTGTCGAATGATGCTCGCCGCCGATTGCAGGCACATGCGTGGCCAGGCAACGTGCGGGAGCTTCGCAACTTAATGGAGCGCGTGGCCTTCTTGTGTCCCGGCGAACGGGTCGAAGTCGATGACCTGGCGTTCATTCTCAGCCCCGAACGCGATGGCGATGGCGGCGGACTGGAACCAGGCATCGATCTGGGACTCGACGACGGGACTCGTCAGTTTCAGCGCGAATTCATTCGCAAGGCCATCAAGCGAGTTAGCGGCAACATGAGCGAAGCGGCAAAGATTCTGGGTCTGCATCGGTCCAACCTGTATCGCAAGATGCGGCAGTTGGAAATGAGCGAAGCCGGCGGAGAAGAATGATGGTGGTGATCACCAATTGGCCCACCTTCGACGAACATCAGTCCCATCCGTCTCATCAGTCCCATAGTGATATGACTTATGAGACAAATGGGACGTATGTAATCGGGCAGACTGTCGAATCCGCGATCAAAGGCCAAGAATGATCAACGTTCCCTGCCCTGCCCTGCCCTGCCCTGCCCTGCCCTGCGTCGCGTTGAATCGACTTTCACTCATGGAGCTACTACCGTATCCGGATTACATTGCCCAACAATTTCAGAGCCCACGTCGAAATTACACTTTCTGTTGCAATTAGGAACAGCGTTCGATGCCACTCACTAAGTTTCAAACACATGTCTCAATTTTGCTCACACTCGTGTCTTGCGTCGTCATTGTCGGTTGCGGTGACGATGATGAAGCGGATTCCGGCGACACTTCAATAGGCCAAGTCTCCGAGATTGCTGAAGCGGTCATCGAAGCCAACGGAAACCTTCGCATCCCCGAAGTCGCGACGCTCGCAACACCGGGACCGGGATACCGATGGAAACTCGTGGAAAAGACCAACGAGAACGGTGTCGAATTCTTCAAGTACGCCTGCACCGCACCAGATTCTTCGTCGGCTTTGGCGTTGCAAATCCAAGGAAGAAAGGCGGACGATTTTGTGTCTCGCTTGAAGATTGCCGACGAATTCTATAAGACGCTCGTTAGCACGATGAATCAGCAACAATGCACGAATCTAGAAGTTGCCCGAGGGCGCTATACCAAGCCGTTTCCCGACTGGAGTCGTCGACGCCTAGCCGGGAAACGTCCCGATGGTGCTGGCTTTACGTTTAAGATTGACACCACGTCATAAGTTCGTGTCTGCTGGATTTCGCTCAAATGATCTTTGGTGGTGAGATGCAGGATTCCGTCTTCGACGTACCACGTCATGCCGTGTTGGTCGAGCATGATGCTCAGCACATCGCTTAGCGGCAGAGCCCACACGCCTTTTGGCAGTACGAGATTTCCCTGGTCATCACGCTTAATATTTTCCGGCTTCGTGATCGGTGTCGTGCCGACGGACAACGTGATCGGTTCGTCTAGCGGGATGCCGTTGTCGTTCAACGCGTTTTGGTCAATGATTACCGGGACGCCGAACCACTTGCCAATCTGTTGCGCCACGTCTTTCAGCGGAGTGTCGACAAATTCCAGGACGATTGGCTTCGCCAGGAATTCGGCGGCTAAATCATCCGGGCCTTCGTCGAGAATCAGCTTCGCCGATCGCGTGGCGGCTTTGGCGACCACTGGAACGGCTTGTTCGACGTTTTCGCTTGGCGCAGGTTTCTTGCCGCCCTGCCCTGCCGCGATGCCCGGAGCATTGGGGATCATATCCGGCGGTGCGAAGAGGAAGACCCACGCCAATGCCAACATCGCAACCGTCGCGGTGAAGGCCGTCGATCGAATGACCCATCGCGGAATGCGTTTCTTCGACACGGTCGTCAAGTCGAGTGCCAGACCGGATGCGTCGCCGAATTCATCGAGAGCCTGACGAATCGCGACATCGCGTTCGTGGCCGGATCGCACAAGCTCCGTGAAGCGTTCCTCAAGATGGTCGCGCAACTCGTCGGCGATCGATGCCTTTTGATCAGGGCTGAGTTTGACGAGCCGACTCAATACGGACAGATAGATTTCGAATTCATGTTCCGGCATGTCGGGCTCCTGCGTGAAACGTGATTTGAAATTAGTGGCGTAAGCTTTCAGCTTGCGATCCATAATATTCACAAACTGAGAACTAACACCACGAAGAAACACGGTAGTTGTTTCTCGGTCGATCCTAGTTGGACAGCGCCACTTCGGCGTTCGCTCGTTTAACCGCACGCCGTAGGCACGCG
>JAQBZS010000824.1 GCA_027622115.1 Planctomycetota bacterium
CAGCCACCCCTTGCACGAAACCTGCGCCAAAGAATTCGTCAGTCAAGAGCGAAATTTCAACACCCTAGACTGCCTTCAGGTTTTCGTGGGATCCAGAAGTTGCCGGTGCGAGTTCGCGGATCCTGTCGAGATAGAGCGGGGGAGAAATCGAGAATGATTTATAGCGGATGCATCCCGAGCCCAACCCTCGCTAATGACGATCACGGGATTCTGGTTCCCGATTGACACAAAATTCGACCACCGATACAAGCCCCGCCCTCTCGAACTCCCCCTCGTCGTTTGCACGTCTCGCCGCTTCCGGCAACTCACCTCACAAAATCACTTCGCGCATACGCTCCCGATCTTCTTGCCGGGTGCCGCGCCTCCTGTTGGAGCAGGTTCGATGTCACGATTCCTACTGCTCGCCGCTCTGTTCTTTGCGTTCGGCTGTGGTGCCGACGACGAGGACCAACAGGCCGAAACCCCGGCGGAAACTTCCAAGACCGCGGAAGACGACGGAGATCCCCAAGTCACCAAGTTGATGAAACTCGCCACCGAACAAGCTCGACAAGGAGCCGTCGGCAAGGCGATCGAATCCTTGAGTCAGGCGATCGGGTTCGATCCCGACAACGCGGATGCGTATCGCATGCGGGCCGAGGTTTACACGGCAATTCGGGAAGACGCCAACGCCTTGGCGGACTTGGGCGCGGCGATTCGCATCGACCCGAAGAACGCCAAATTGCGGGCGTCCCGCGGCTTCTTTCTGATGTCGCGAGGACAAGGCGATCGAGCGATCAAGGACTTCGATGAAGCCGTGACACTGGATCCCACGCTGAAGACGGCCTTCAACAATCGAGGACTCATCAAAGTGGCGAAGAACGCGTTCGACGACGCGATTGCCGACTTCGACAAGGCCATTGAACTCGACGCCGAATATGCCGACGCATTCAACAACCGCGGCTACGCACGATTTCGCGCGGGCAAGAACAAAGAAGCGATTGCCGATTTTGATACCGCGCTGAAGATCAATCCCGAATACGTCAATCCGTACAACAACCGTGGTTTAGTCAACTTCCAAGACGAGAACTTCACGGCCGCCGCCGCGGATTTCAGCGAAGCGATCAAACGGAATCCGTACGACGTCAAATACTTCGAGCATCGACGCCAGTCCTACTTGAAGCTCGAAGATGCCGCCAAAGCCAAGTTGGATTCCGAGCGAATCTCGTGGCTGCAACAGTTGGCCACGTTGACTCGCAAGGCCGTGAGCGCTCCGAATGAACTCGCACCGTTCGTGGCTCGCGGTGATTTCCTGGCGCGAGCCCAGGAGTGGGATCGCGCGATTACAGATTACTCGCGACTTATCGCGCTGGCTCCGACAAACCCGAACGGCTACGCGCGCCGCGCGGCGGCGTGGCTCCAAAAGGGCGACTTCGACAAGGCCATCGCCGACTGCACGAAGGTCATTGACGACGAGTCGATCGAGACCACCACCGAAGCGCATTCAATCCGCGGCGACGCGTTTGTCGGCATCAAACGATTTGCAGATGCCGTGGCGGATTACGAAAAGGCAAAGCGTTTCGACACGAAAGCCGCGCAGGCTTACCACATGTATGCGCTCACCTTGAAGGAAAAGGGCGAAGACTCCGCCGCAACTCGCTATTTTCAACAGGCGCTGGCCATGGATCCGAACCTCAACCGATCGCGAAACTGATCGGATCGGGTTGTGGGGACCATTCCGTTTGGGGTCTCGAACCGAGACCGGTTAGTTGAGGGGTCAGCCGAAGGATGTGGTTTCGGCGATGGCGATCTCTTTGCCGTTCAGCAACGCCGACACCGTGTTTTCCAGGTGCCGTTGCTTGACCAGGCTGGATTCCAGGTTGTCGTCCAAGCCGCCTCGGTAGCGGAACTTGCCCTGCTGATCGATCACCACGAACGTGCAGTTGTGGATGATCTGGAAATGATTGGCGAACGCTGACTGACCGTCACGCAGAATTGGGAAGTTGAATTTCGCGTCGGTGGCGTATTCCTTCAGGTCGGCCGGCGTATCCATCGAGTTGCTGCTGACCGCGAGAAACGCGACTTTCTTCCCGCCCCCCTTGGTCTTGAGCGAGCCAAACTTCTTCACAAACGCATTGATTCGATCGTCATAGTCCGGACACGCGCCGCATTGCGGGCTGTACCAGCACAAGACCACAACCTGCCCGATTCGAGACTTCAGATCGTGTGGCTTGCCGCCGACGACATCGGTGAGTTGAAAGTTCTTGACGGGTTTCGCGAGTGTTGCCGCACCTTCAGGGATCACGTCCGCCGCGGCGAGAGGTGTGATCGAACCGGCGATGACGATCCATGTGATGACGAGCGTTCCGCGTTTGACGTTCACGTTATTCCTTCGGATGAGCGTGTGATGTGCCCGAAGCGGTTAAGTGCAATGACCCGCATCACCGGGCAGCGGGACTGACGTTGATTTTACTCAAGATCCGCTGGCCACCGCCGCTCCGGTAAATGCGACTTCGACGTTCGAAGCAGAACCACCATTCATCGCAACCGTCAATGTGACGACGACTGCGGAGAATTCCACGCCGAGCTTCGCCTCGGTTTCATGAACCGCGCGAGCGAAACTCACCGGATCTTCCGGCGTTGGCTGTAGTGATCTAGTTCGGTTTGGTCATTTCTTCGCGACGTATCGCCGAAAATGGCGAAACAACCCTTTGCGATTAAGAATGCACGCCAAGGTGCCGCCGCCAGCCCCTGACGGCACGCCAAACAAAAGTCCGAGCAATACTGCTGCGCCCAGGTTATTTCCTACCGCGGAAAAGAACACGAGGAAAAAGCCACCGAGCGCCGAGAGGATGATGACCTGGACGTCACCTTTTTGAATTTTCATCGCAGGCTGTTTCATGACACGCATCCAGAGACTGAACGGTTTGCGATTAACTTTTCCGCTTCGCGGTCGGAGGCTGTGTGAAGTCGATGCCCGCCGGAAGCAGTGGACAGGCCAGTCTAGCCAGCCCAGTTTGAGCTGTCACGCTGATCCAACTCGCGGCTGGCCGCGCTGGTCAGTCGGCTTTGGTCAGCGTCACAAATGTCGATCGTACCCGTTTATTGGCGACTCGCCCGGATCACGTGCCTATAATCTCACCCATCTTCAGATTCGGAAGGCGTGTTCTGAATCGAGCCCAACGTGTCACGCAGTTGCGAAGTGGCAAGATCGATGTTGCAAGACAATCTACGTGGTCAATTTCTCATTGCCGGAAAAGGTCTCAAGGACCCCAACTTTTTCAAGACCGTTGTGCTGATGGTCGAGCACGGCGAACAGGGTGCCATGGGACTTGTCGTCAATCGACCGTCTTCCGTGGGCGTGTCGCACGCGCTGTCCGAACACTTCAATCTGCCCCAAACCGAAGACCTAGTCTTCGTCGGCGGCCCGGTGGAGCCGACGGCGTTGTTCATCATCCACAACGATCCCGAGCTGGATTCCGAAGAGCGAGCCGTTGTGCCGGACGTCTATGTGGGCAGCAGTCCCACCGTGTTCGAGAACATCGTGCGGGAAGCCGCCGACGGGAATCACCACTTGCGATTCCGGATCTTCTCAGGCTGTGCCGGTTGGTCGCCGGGGCAATTGGAAGGCGAACTCGCTCGCGGCGATTGGCAACTGCATCCCGCGAATTCGCAGATCACGTTTCACGACGATCCGTACGAACTGTGGGAAATCGCTTTGCAGGCGTATCAGCAGGCGCATCGGCTGTTGCCGTCGGATCCGCATCCCGAATGGAATTGAACGCGGGATTGCTAGAAGCTATCTGAAAAAGGGGACCTGACCCTCTCCGGCCTCAGTTCTTGCCGGGGTTTAGCCACGCCTCCAAAGGGTCAGACTAGCGTGTTGAAAACCTCGGGTTGACACGGGAAACAGTTCAAGCAGGTTTTGAACTCGCAGAGCGGGAAGGGGTAGGGTGGTTCAAAGTTCAATGCTCGCGGGTCAAAGCGTTAGAACAAAGGACGACTTTCGCCGCGAGCATT
>JAQBZS010000825.1 GCA_027622115.1 Planctomycetota bacterium
GTCGAGATCCCAGAAAACCTGCATGATCTCCAATTCCCGCTCGGTCAACTCCGGTGCCTTGGGTCTGGCCATGCGACTCCTCTCATGAAACTCGCTCTTGTTTGGTTTCTCAAATTTGGTTCGTTAGATTTGGTTTTGTAGTAGCATGTGGCGGATGATGCAACGCAATTCCGGGAATTCCGGAAACTTCTTGAGACTTTTCGAGATTCATCGGGAGTGTGCTTGGCCTGTTCGAGAACCGACTGCTCCATAAAGAGCCGGTCGAGAATTCCGAGCCCAACCTCCGCGGCTTGGTGAGCACGAATTCATACGTGTCAAAGAACGTCGTTTGGAGTTCAGCGTCTGGCAATTCGAACAGAACTGATCGCACATATTGCCAACGTCACGTCGAAGCTTCCGGTTGTGACTAGGTATTGTACGTTTCAACTTGGATACATAGTCGTCGCGGGAATCGAATGTCGTGTCATTTGAAAGCGATCGACTGTTGGCAACGTAAAGATTGCCGCTAGTGTCGAACGCCAGGCCAGTTGGAGAATTCAGCCCGCTAATGTAGGAAGAGTTGATCAGACTGCCCGACGAATTGTATTTGCTCACGGTATTCGGGTTGTTGTTGGCAACGTAAAGGTTGCCACTGGAGTCGAGCGCCATGCCCCACGGCCGGTTCAATCCGGTGGAGATGTAGGGTTCAGTCACAACATTCGACGCACTGCTGGCGCCCACGTTGGCCGTTGCTGAGATGTCCACATCAGCGCCGCGCAGATTGATGGTGGCTCCATAAACTTTGGCTGTTCCATTGATCGCCAAAGTGCCGGTGCCATCGTCGCCCGCGCCCGCCCCAGTGACGTCTGCGGCCAGCGTGTTCGAACCGCTTCCACTATCGACTGTCGTGCCTGTGTTGACTGTCAGATGTCCCATCGACGAAAGGTTCACATGACCGCCACCGCTGGCAATCGATTCCGCCACCGTTAACGAGCTTGTCGAGCTGACATGGATCGCCGCATTCGTCGCGCTGAGTCCGTCTGTTGCACCGATGCCGCCGATCGTCAAAGCGCCCGTGTTGGTCACGTACACGCCGCCCGATCCGCCGACCGCTTCCTGGTTGGTGACTTGGGTTCGCAACGGAGTACTGCCGATCCCGCACCCGCGAACAAAGTCAGCTTGCCGCCCGTGACGTCGATACCGCTCGTGTCGCCCGTCGTCATCGCGCCAGAACCGCTGGTCGTCAGAATCACGTCTCCGCCGCTACCGGCGTTGAGCGAGAACGTACCGAACGCGATGTTGTTGCCGCTGCCGGTGGTCAGATTGATGTTCGTGTTCGCCGCGCGAGTGATATCCGCGCTGAACGCGATGGCTCCGCTGTTGGTGTCGCCGATGTTGATTGTCCCGGCGGTGACCCGGTCCAGTTCCGCGTCCGACAGTTCCAACTTGCCATTTGTCGGTCCAGCAATCGAACCGAGATCGATCGTCGTTCCATTGGTGCTTTGTTTGAGCGTCACTGTCCCAGCTGAAACCAGCGTGCTCGTTGCATTCAATGAAACACTGTCCGCCGAGATCGAGATCGCGCCCGCGCCGGACGTCGTCAAATCGGCGTTCGCGGCTGTGTTGAACGTCTCGGCATTGACCAGCAGGCTCTTGCCGCTGGCAAAAGTGATGTCGCCGTTCAAGTTGACCGTATCGCTACCAGCGTCGCCGTTGATCGTGAGCGCGGCATTGAGCCGAATTCGAATGCGCCGATGTCGACAATGGAATTGGTGACACGGCCAAAGCCGGTACCGCGTTGGTCGGTCACCAGGCTGCTCGCGGCGGCGTTACCTGCATCAATCGCCGGACTGCCGGCATTCAGCGCGAAGGTCCGCGTCGGGCCGCCGTTGTCGGCGAGTGCCGCCAGATTCGGATCGTCACTACTGACGACCGTCCCGGTGAATGTGCCGGTGTAGGGGCCGGTCGCCGCGTTGGATTCGATCAGATTGCCCACGCCCACCAACGGTTCGGCAAAGGTGGCTCGTTTAATTTGACCGTCAGCCGCAGGCGTGTCGACATCCACAGCACGCGTACGCCTGCGGCTGACGGTTAAACGAGTTTCCCGCACGAATCACCCGGCTTGTCGAACCGAAACCTTTGGAACGGACGAATCGATTGATCGCTCGACCGCCGAGATGATGTCGGCTCGTTTGATGTAGGCATTCATTGTGATTGAATTCGCTTCTCGCCATCATGGTCCGCTCGGAAATCGAGCCGTCATCATCCATTGAATAGACACCCATTGAATTGAGGTTTGACCATGCGGGAAGCCGCCGGTACGAAACTTTCGGTCATGATGTTCCTTCAGTTTTTCGTCTGGGGAGCTTGGTACGTCACCGCACCGAATTATCTCGGCACAAAAGGGTTCAGTGCGGACGATTTCAGTTGGACGTATTCCGTGGGTCCGATCGCCGGCATGATCGCGCCGCTATTCGTCGGGATGATCGCCGACCCGTTCTTCGCCGCCCAACGTCTGCTCGGGCTTTTGCATCTCGCCGGGGCAGGAATCATGTACGGCGCGACCACGTTGATGCTCGGCGACAGTCCGTCGCCGAACGCCATCAATGTCGTCTTCTTCGGTTACATGCTGACCTATTTCCCAACGCTCTCACTGACGAACACGGTGGCGATGCGGAGCATGACCGACCCAGAAAAGCAATTCCCCATGATTCGCGTGTGGGGCACGATTGGATGGATCGCGGCCGGACTTACGTTGAGCTTCAACGGCTGGGACAACCAGATCGACATGTTCCATCTGACGACCGCGGCCGGAGTGATCCTGGGCTTGTTCAGCTTCATGCTGCCGCACACTCCGCCAACTTCGGACAAGAGCGCGAGCATTCGTGAGATCATCGGCCTGGATGCACTCTTTCTAATGAAAGACCCCGCCTATCGGCTGTTTATCATCTGTTCGATGCTGATCTGCATCCCGTTGGCGTTCTATTACCAGATCGCCAGCCGTGTTGTGGAGATGTGCCAATTCGAATCCGTCGGCGTGTTTTCCAGCTTGGCCGACGCACTCAAGATGCCGAACGTCATTGCGGCCGTGATGTCCACCGGTCAGATGTCCGAAATCTTCTTCATGTTGGTCATGCCGTTGTTCTTCCGTCGATTGGGCGTCAAGTGGATGCTGGCGGTCGGCATGTTGGCGTGGGTGATTCGGTACTCGCTATTTGCATTCGGCGCCCCGGAACAGATTCAAGCGATGGTTCTCAGCGGCGTTCTATTGCACGGAATTTGTTACGACTTTTTCTTCGTCACCGGCCAGATCTATACCGATCAGAAAGCCCCCGTTGCCATTCGTGGTCAAGCCCAAGGATTGCTCGTCATGCTGACATTGGGGCTGGGGATGCTGATTGGAGCCCAGTCCGCTGGTTTTGTAGAGGGACTATGCACCACGGACGAATCGAAAGCGAAAGCTGAAACCGTCACGCAGCTTGGCAAGGACATCAAGGAATTGGAAGATGCCTCCGAAGCGGCAACCGAAGCGGTGCAGGCCGAGAATACGAAGAATATCGAGGCATTGACCGCACAGAAAAACGCGGCTCGACTGGCGGAACTTCGCGCCATCGATTGGCAATTGTTGTGGGGCATCCCGGCAGGCTTCGCGGGAGCGATCCTCTTGATCTTCCTTTTGCTGTTTCACGAGTCCGACACGGTGTCGCGTGAAGGCGAAGATTCCACTGCAACCGCCGAGGCTTAACGGTGGACGCCGCGACCACGGCGGATCTGAGTCGCAGCCTGCGTTGGCGGCTATCGATCCTGTGGATCCTCGAATGGGGCATCACCGGCTCGATCCTCACGTACTTGCCGCTGTACTTTACGGACTTGGGTCTCAAGCCGGATCAGCTCGGCGTGCTGATGGCCGTGGCGGCAGTGGGCTTGTGGGTGGCTCCGTTTGTCGTTGGACAAATCTGCGACCGATGGATGTCCAGCGAACGCTACCTGCTCATCGCCCATGCGGTGGGTGGA
>JAQBZS010000826.1 GCA_027622115.1 Planctomycetota bacterium
GGTGCCATCATTGCCGAACAATTCGAATCGCGGATTGACGACGCGATGTTGGAACGATTCGGGAATGCGTCGGAATTCGCGGCTCAAGCGTTGGGAAATGCCGTCCGGTCTCGCGGACGAATCTTCACGCGCGCGGCGCGGGCGTTGGAAGGGCTGCTGACATTGCCGCGGCTGTCGAAGCTGACCATCGTCCTGCTGTTGCTGGCGGCGGCGGGTTTCGCCTTGGCGGTGATCCCCGCGCAATTCGAAGTCACGGTGCGAGGCCAACTGCAACCGGCGATTCGGCGCGATGTCTTTGCGCCTCGGCAAGGCGTCGTGAAGCAACTCTTCGTGGCCGACGATCTCAACGTCGAACAGCACGCCAAACTCATGCTGCTCGAAGACCCCGACCTCGAATTCCAGATCGAACAATTCGATGGCGAACTGCGAACGACCACACAATCGCTCGCCGCGACACGCGCTCGGCTGGGCACGTCCACCACTCCCGGCACCATTGAACATGATCAGTTGGCGGCGGACGTCTCGGAATTGGAAGAACGCGTTAAGAACCTGATGAAACTCATCGCGGCGTTGAAGCAGCAGCGAGACCAACTGGCGGTGGTTTCCCCCATTACCGGTCGTGTGCTGACGGCGGACTTTCGGGAACTGCTCTCGGACCGACCGGTCTTGCCGGGGCAAGTCTTGTTGAAAGTCGCCGATGTCACTGGGCCTTGGGCGCTGGAATTGAATGTGCCGGATCAAGACGTCGGACACGTGCTGCGAGCCAAGTCCGCGGCGAACAGCCCGCTGAGCGTCACGTTCTTGCTCGCGACGAATCCCTCGGAGACGTATGCCGAGGTACTCGGGGAAATCGGCGAGACCACGGAATTGTTCGACGGCGAAACCCCGTCGGTTCGCGTGATCGTGCCGGTGGTGAATTCACGACGAGACTCTTCACAGCCGCGATTGACGGACTTGCGACCCGGAGCCACGGTCATCGCCAAGATTCAATGCGGCGAACGCCCGCTGGGAGTTGTTTGGTTCCATGAGATCATTGAGTTTGTGCAGTCACGTGTTTTGTTTTGAACCCTCACATTAGCCGTTTGAGCGCTAGCCCCAGTTGTTCGCCAATTGACCGGAACCGTGGCTAGAAGCTATCTGAAAAAGGGGTCTGACCCTTTGGAGGCCTCGCTAAACCCCGGCAAAAACTGAGGCCGGAGAGGGTCAGACCCCTTTTTCAGATAGCTTCTAGCGCCAAAACGGCTAATGATTCAGCGAAGTCTTGGAGACACGAAATGAGATCACAGGTTGTCAAACTGTTGAGTGTTCTGGTCTTGCTCTGTGGCGGGGCGGCGGTTGTCGCCGAAGACGTCCAAATCTTGTCATCGTTCATCCGCGTTAGTCGGCAAGTGGAAATCCCCGCGAGTGAGGCCGGCGTATTGGCTCGGGTTCTGGTGCAAGAAGGCCAAATGGTCACCCAAGGCCAACTGCTCGCCCAAATCGACGACACCGACGCGAAGGTCGCGGCTCGCCGAGCACAACGGGATCTGGCAATCGCACAGCGGGCCGCTCAAAGTCGACTCGCCATCGAATTCGCCGGAAAGGCACTGGGTAAGGCGAAGGTGGAACTCGCCCGTGCCGTGGATGCAAAGCGTCAAGTTCCCAACAGCGTCTCGAACGCCCGCATGGACGATCTGAATCTGGCCGTCGAACGCGGCAAGTTTGAATTGCAACTCAGCGAACAAAACTTCGAAGTCGCCGGGTTGACCGCCAAGCTCAAAGAAAGCGACGTGGAAGTCGCCAAACGAGGACTCGAACGCCGCCGAATCGTGTCTTCCATTGATGGATTGGTCGTTGAGAAATCGCACGAAGTCGGGGAATGGGTCGAGCCCGGTCGGACGGTGATCAAAGTGCTGTTGTTGAAACGCGTGCGGGCGGAAGGATTCATCCAAGCCAAGGATATTCGACCCGACCTAATGGGCTCGGCCGTGACGGTGACGGCTCAGATACCGGGCAAACCGGCTGTCAAGTTTCAGGGGCGGGTGACTTTCGTCAATCCGGAACGTCAACCCGTCAACGGACAGGCTCGCATCTGGGCCGAAGTCGACAACCCCGACTTGCTGCTGGCTCCGGGTGTCCCGGTCTCGATGACGGTGCATGTCGGTCAACTCGCCGAATCTTCGTTGCCGAATTCCAGTGATTCCGCGCTGCCGCGAATCAGCTCGCAGAAGAAACAACCGACGAACAACTAATGCTGCTCGACCCCGCGCATCTCGATTCGACGGCCACGGTCGCCCCGCTTGAAGTGGACGCAACCGACGCGTTGGTTGCGCCGGACTCCGAATCATGCGGCGATTCGAGCGACGCGTCTCGCCGCATCGTCGGCGTGCGGATGCGACCCGACCTGCAGCTGCATCCGGATTTCTTCGGCCAAGCAGACCAATGGGGCGTCAAAGATCCGGTCACGCTTGAGTACTTTCACTTAACGGATCAGGAAGTCGCCATTCTGCGGATGCTGGACGCTCGCGCCACCGTGGGAGAAATTCAAACACGCTTCGAACAACGCTTCGCGCCCAGCCAGCTGACCGACGACGATCTGCGTGCGTTCGTGGCGCAGCTCTATCGCGACGGTCTCGTGGTGGTCGAGGCTTCCGGCCAAGGCAATGCACTCTTCGAACGCCGACAATTGAAGCGCCAACGGACGAGACGCCAATCGTGGCTGAATCCACTCGCGATCCGGCTGCGAGGCGTCGATCCGCATCGGTTTCTCGACTGGCTGCACGACGTCACGTTCTGGGTGTTTTCGCCTTGGTGTATCGCGTTGTGTCTGTCGCTGATTCTGTCCGCGTTGACGTTGGCGGTGGTTCGCTTCGAGTCGTTGACCGCCAAGCTGCCCACGTTTCACGAATTCTTCACGGCCGACAATCTGCTGCTGATGGCGCTGGTGCTCGGCGTGGTGAAAACGTTGCACGAAATCGGCCACGCGCTTTCGTGTCGCCACTTTGGCGGTGAATGCCATGAGTTGGGTGTGTTGTTTTTGGTCTTCACGCCGTGCCTGTATTGCAACGTGTCCGATTCGTGGATGCTGCCGAGTCGCCGGCAACGCGTGGCGGTGTCGTTGGCCGGAATGTACGTGGAAATGGTGTTGGCGTCGGTGTGTACGTTCTTGTGGTGGTTCAGCGAACCTGGACTGCTCAACGGCGTGTGCTTGCAAGTGATGTTTGTGTGCTCGGTCGCCACGCTGATGTTCAACGGCAATCCCTTGCTGCGTTACGACGCGTACTACGTGCTGTCCGATGCCGCGGGCATTCCGAATCTCGCCAGTCAGGCCCGCACGGAAATGTGGGGGCGGATCGGAGCATTGTGGCTGGGGTCGAACGCTCACGAACCGATTGATCGTCCGCACCGCCGGTTTCTGCTGACGTACGGGATTGCGTCGACGATCTACCGTTGGTTCGTGTTGGCTGCGATTTTGTGGTTCTGTCATGCCGTGGCGAAGGCACATCGCTTGGAGATTCTTTCGCACCTGCTCACGATCATTGTTGTGATGGGAGTCATTGCCATGCCCGCGACGCAAGCCGTTAAGGCTGTTATTGATGCGACTCTTAAACGTCGTTTGCGACTTCGTCGTTTCGCGATCGCCACGAGCGTCTTGGCGGCGGCGTTGTTCGTGCTGCTCACGGTTCCGATGCCGTTTTCCGTCTCGGCAGCCGTGGTCGTCGCTCCCGCCGATTACGACAACGTGTTCGTTCCCATCGACGGCGAACTCATCAGCGCGGTCCAACCCGGCACCGTGGTCCGGGCGGGCGACCGACTCGCGACACTCGACAACCCCAAACTGAAGCTGGAAATCCAGCGACTCGAAGCCGAAGTCCGCGAGCGCGCATTGTACCTCAAGAACTTGAAGGCCAGACAGCTTCGAGACCCACGCCTGGAATCGCTCGTACCGACGACCGAGCAACAACGCGACGACTCACAGCGAAAACTCGACCAGCGCCGCGCGGATTTGCAGC
>JAQBZS010000827.1 GCA_027622115.1 Planctomycetota bacterium
GAAATCGAAGATTACCCCTATTGACGTCCACGACGTGATCCGTCTGCGCGCAAAAGCTGACATGCACCCGGATTCGCCTTGATCACGTTTGCGAACTTGCCGAGCCAAGTCACAATTCGGACTGATTCAAAAAACGCGCCGTTTCGCGAGATTGGAAGCACGGGCTTTCCCGGTTATCTGCTGGTCATCTTTGCGATCACGAACTTTCCCGAATTCATTCGTCGACCGAAGTGAAGCGACCGTCTCGATGTTCCTGTTGATCGTGCTAGCCTACGATCAACGCTGAGCCCGCTCGCGCCGCATTCGAACGTGTGTGATCTTCAATTCAAACCGGTTTGGAAACGTCAGTGCTTAACAACCCGATTGTGCAGCGCGAACTCAAGGGCATCCTGCGAACTCGCAAGTCCTTCGCGATTCAAACCGCCATGGCCGTTGCGTTTTCGTTGCTCGTTGTCTTGAGATGGCCCACCGACGGCCGGGCGGACTTGGCCGGTGAAGAGTCTCGCCAATTGGTGCGTGCGTTTGGATACGGTCTGCTGGTGGCCATGATTTTATTGGTGCCGATCTTCCCATCCGCGTCGATCGTTCGAGAAAAACGCAGCGGCACGTTGGCGCTGTTGTTGGACTCGCCCATGACTCCGTGGACGATCTACCTCGGCAAGCTGATCGGCGTGATGTGCTTTGTGTTGGTGCTGTTGATCATGAGCCTGCCCGCTGCCGCCGCGTGCTTCGCGATGGGCGGGGTCTCGCTCACGACCGAGATCGGCGCGCTGTATCTGGTGCTGATCCTGGTGGCTTTGCAATACACGGTGTTGGGGCTGTTGGTGAGCATTCAAGCGACCACCGTCGATTCCGCACTGCGAGTCACTTACGCGTGCATCTTGGTGTTGGCAGTGTTCACCTTGGGGCCGAACCAACTGTTGCAGGGACAGCAAGGTTTATTTGCGTCCGTGGGTTATTGGATCCGCATGTTCTCGCCGATCCCCGCCGTCATGGAAGTCTTGGGACACGGCGACATCGGTTCCGAAGGCTTCATGAGCCCATCCGGCGGCGCGTTTCGCTATGGCGTGACGGCGATCGTCACCAGCATCGCGGGAGCCGTTTACAGCGTTCGGCAATTGAACCACACGTTGTTCGACCGGGCTCGCGAGCAAGGGATCATCACCGACGACCTTCCGTTGGGGCGCCGCATCTTGCGTCGCTTGGTGTTCATCATCGACCCACAACGCCGCAAGACCGGCATCTCGTGGTTCATGAATCCGATTCTCGTGAAAGAGTTTCGGACGCGCCGCTTCGGGCGATTTCATTGGTTGCTGAGACTCGTCGCGGTGTGCGCCATGTTCTCGCTGCTGCTGACATTCGCGGCGTTGAAGGGTGCCGTGAGCTGGGATGTCGAAAAGGTGGGCGCGTTATTGGTGGTCATGCAAGTGGCGCTCATCTTGATGATCACCCCGAGCCTCGCCGCCGGGCTCATCAGTTCCGAACACGAAAGCGGCGGCTGGCAACTTCTACAAATGACCCCGCTTTCGGTGTGGCGAATTCTGAGCGGCAAGCTATTAAGCGTGACGTTTACTCTGGCGTTGATCCTGCTCGCCACGCTGCCCGGTTACATGTTCATGATCAAAATCAAGCCGGCGATCGAACCTCAGGTCGAACGCGTGCTGGTCTGCTTGGTACTGACCGCCGTCTTCGCGATGGTGATGAGTACCGCCGTCAGCAGCATGTTTCGACGCACGGCTCCGGCGACGACCACGTCGTACTTGCTACTGCTGACCGTCTGTGCGGGCACGTTGCTGTTTTGGCTCGGCCGCGACGCTCCGTTCGGCCACACGACCGTGGAAACCGTGCTCAAGTTAAATCCGATGGCTGCGGCGTTGTCGGTGATCGACGCCCCCGGTTTCGAGCCATATCGTTTGATTCCCGACAATTGGTATGTCATTGGAACCCTGACGGTGCTGGCATTCGTCGTTCTGACGTTTCGAACTTGGCGGTTGACTCGCCCGCAATAGGGTGAACTGTTAGTAGCCTGGACCCAACTCCCGTCCAACTTTTGCGTGGTCGGAAACGAGCACTTTCCGGGGTCAGGTTTACGTCTTTCAGATTTGGCGGGCGGTGGACTTTGGTTTCATCAAGAGTGTCAACCCGCCAAATCTGAAAGCCGTATGCCTAATTGAGAATGGGGCCAACGATTGTCCGCTTCCACAAGACAGAGCCTATTTCGTGACTGCCCTCGCGACCGCGAAACTCAAAGCTGGACAGCTTGACGACGCCGATAAACTCATCTCAAAACTCGACCTGCCGTCTCTGAGGCAGCCGATCCGCGCATTTCAAACGCAGATCGCCGGGATGCGCGAAGACTTCGATCAAGCTGCGAAACACTTTCGCGAACTCCAAGCACCGATGTCACTCGCCGCGACACTGCTGTTTGATGAACTCAAGCACCAGTTCGTGGATCGTCGAGGCCGACGCCGGTCAATTGATTGGCTCTGCGATCAGCAACTGGTCTTTCAGACCGAGTCGATGCAGAGCGCCGCGTGAAACGTCCCGAACGCGTTCGTTCTGCAAACAGCGAATTCGGCCACGAAGCGAGTGCGGCCATATCGAACGATGAAGTTGGGCACGAGTAATCAGCTTGAGTGGTGGTTGAAGCAGTCACCGCAAGCATACGGCTCCCGTCCGGTCGATTCGAGTCGCCGCATCCCAGGCTGGTGAGCCGCATCCCAGGCTGGTGACTTGAACACTCGACCCGCGCATTTTGGCGTGGCTCGACAATTCTGGCGAATTCCACTACCCCATACGAACTTGTGCGAAATGGACCACGAACTTGAGGAATATCAAAGTCCGGCCCGGCCTGACCGACTGCCAGCCGATAGAGGAGCGAGCCATGCCACTGCGAGACCATTTTCATCCGCCGCTCAGCGACCGTCGCAAGTGGGACGGCGTGCATGGCATGTGGCCCGCCGTCATTGTTCAGCAGCTCGTGGAGTTGCTTCCGCCCGAGTACGAAGCGGAACCGCGAGTCCATTTGGGATCGCAGTTTGAAGTCGACATCGCAACTTTTGATGCACCATCGGACGAGCCATTCGGGATTGTGCCCGCTCCGGATCGCTTGTCTGACCAGAATGGCGGAACAGCGACAGCCGTCTGGGCTCCGGGCAAACCGACATTGGCAACTGATGTCGATCTGAATGATTTCGACGAATACGAGGTGCTCGTCTATGACATCGAGCAGGGTCGTCGACTTGTGGCGGCGATCGAAATCATCAGCCCGGCCAACAAAGATCGCCCAGAAAGTCGCAACCAATTCACAACAAAGTGTGCGGCGTTGCTGCAACAAGAAGTGGCCATCGTGTTGGTGGATGTTGTGACAAGCCGCAGAGCCAACCTGTACGCCGATCTCATCTCGAGGGTCGGCCAAACAGATGCGGCGTTGGGAGAGGTACCGCCGGCAACCTATGCCGTGGCATGCCGATGGCGTCCGCACGTTACGACCGGAAGCTTCCAATCGTGGTATCACACGCTGGCGGTTGAAGCGGCGTTGCCCGTTCTACCCGTGTGGTTGCACGACCAACTCGCAATCCCACTCGATCTTGAGTCCGCGTACGAGCAGACCTGCCGTACGTTGCGCATCCGGTAGCTTCGCGACAGCAGCATCGTCAGTCATCGCCTGACGTCGCCGACTATCAGACTCGCGAGCAGTCCCATTGCAAATTCCTGACGCGAATCCGTCGATATCAGACTTCGAGAGGGACCGACAAACAAGCTGAGAAAGTAGCTCGCGTGCAATAAGTTACAGAAGCAAGATGACATCCAAGGCAAACGTGAACTGGTCCTGATCGCCGAAATCGTCGAAGAGACTGGCTTGCCCGGGGGGCGTCCGGATCCAGGTATCCGTTTTGTCCCAGCGGATTTCCGGCCGCACGATCAAGTTCGGGCGCGGTTTCCAATTAAGACCGAGCGTGATGTTGTAGTAGTTGCCGCCCTGCGTC
>JAQBZS010000828.1 GCA_027622115.1 Planctomycetota bacterium
CTCGATTTTCGCTTTCGGAATGTCGATTCGTTCGCCGGTTGACAGCCCCAGCGACAGCGTCAAACCGCTTTCTTCCAGCAGCACGCCGGAGAAGACCTTTCCGGCATCCGTGACAACCGTCAGTTGATTGAAGCCTTCGGTGATGACCGCACTGGGTTCGACGATCGCCTGCACGATGTGCCGCGCGTTCGACCGCAGGCCGATGCTGCTGAGATTGGGGCCGAAACCGTTCTTCGCTTGATCGAGGCTATGGCACTTGAAGCAGCCCGCGCCCCTTGAGTGCTTGAAGAGCAGTTCGCCCCGCGCTCGATCCCCGCGTTCCAACAAGGCGAGTGCGGCATCGATCGTCGCCTTCGACTCACGTCGGTCGAGCGGCACCGGAGTGACCGCGATGAGGTAGTTTCCCTTGCCTCCACTGCGACCATCGTCCGTGTTGCCGCCGAGTTCGATGCGACCCGCGTCGAACTTTCGCTCGTAGAAGACGAAGGTCGCTCCCTCGTTGATCGTCGCCGTGAACGGCTTCTTGTCGAAACTCTTCAGCAACCAACTCGGAGCCGACCTCTGCCGTGCATCAATGCCGACCCACACGCGCACGGGCACGAGCGCCTCGGCACTCAGCCATTGCTCGCCGCGTGAGGCGTCGTCGTCGTTCGCCGTCTGGATGAGATCGCACCCCACGAGTTCCGGCGGGACGTTGCTCAGTTGATAGCCACGATCGACATAGGCCAAAGTCCCGACCGCAAAGCCACTCGGAACGACTTTGTAAGCGGCTCCATTCTGGACCTTCAGATTTCGCACCGTCGCGACTCCGCTCCCCGATGCAGAGGCCGTCGCTGAAGCCGATGAAGCCGCCGACGCGACCTGCAAGGACCGACCGCGAATTTCCGGGCCGCCACCTCCGCTCTTCGACAACCACAGTTCGGCCACTCGACGCACTTCGGCATCGACGTCGCTCTTGGCCAACTCGCGAACGTCGGCCGGAGTCGCCGCGTGAGTTTCGAGTAGCGCCAACAACGCCGCTCGCCGCACCGCCGCGCGGGAATCACTGAGCAACGTCCGTAGCTCGGTCGTCGAACGCAGAGCACGCAACGCCTGCCATCCGGCGTAGAAGACAGTTGCGTCCGACTCACGCTGCAACTGTTCCAACAACTCGGGAACCAGCTCCGATTGACGAGCCTCATGCACGGCTTGAACGGCGGCGAATCGCACGCGCGGTTGAGGATGTTGCAAGGCGACTCGCAGGGTCTCCGTCAGCCGCTCGGTCTGTCGGAGTTGCTTCGCGCGATGTGCAAGAATTCTTACCGCCTGAACCTGCAGGTTGAGTGACGCTTTCGAGTCCGCGTGCAGCCTGCTCGACAGAAACTCGGCGAGCGATGTCGCTGACGGCATGCGTCCCAGCGCCCAGACCGTCCATGTTTCTTGATTCTCCGTCAGCTTGCCTTCGGTCAGTCGCGCGATGAGTTGCTGCTGCACGCCGTCGCCGCGTCGCACGAGTTCGTCCTGCGCGTTGATTCGACGGACAGGCAATGGCGAGTCGAACTCGCCCAGCAGTTCGTCGATTGAAAAGTTCTTCAATGGGTTCGTGGGATAGGCTTCCAGCCTGTCAGTCTTATTCACCTCGGCTTTGGCTGAGTCGACAGGCAGGATGCCTATCCCACGGTGCGTTCCATATGGGTTCAGCGCCGCAGCTTGCGGTGCATCCTTCCAAGCGACTCGGAAGATGCGGCCTTCGTTCGTGAGTTGCCCGTCCTTCCATTCGGCTCCGTACCCGCTGCTCCAGCCGAGCACCCACAACGCGCCATCTGCACCGAACTCCAGATCGGTCGGGCGAAACAGCGACTTGCCGCCCTCAATGAACGGAGTGAAACCGCCACCCGCAGGCCGCAACATCGCCCCGTCCCACTGCGGTCGCCAAAGATAGGTCGTCTTCTGCAACCAATCGTTGACGAGGAACGCGCCGCGATACTCGGGAGGAAACTGCGGCGACTGACAGAAGACGACACCAGTTCCCGAGCCTTCAAACAACGGCCCGCTGACCGGTGCGGTGGGAGCATGCGGAGCGGTGGACCAATGGCTGCTCCACGGATGATTCCAGCCAAAGTGAGCCCCGAAGAACGGCATGAAGACGCGATCGCCCGTCGTTTGATCGTTGTCGGTTCCCAACCAGTTGAACCCGCTGTCCAGGGTGATGTCCCACGGGTTGCGGAACCCGCGTGAGACGATTTCCAGATTGTGTCCGCCGTCATCGCACCGGAGCACGCCGCCATCCATGCCCCAATCATCGGCCGGGTCGTGATACGCACGGCGGTAGTCTTGCTTGCTTGTGGTCACCGGAGTCGGGAAGTCCGGCACATCCGCCGGTGCTGTGAGTCCCCACAATTCCCGAAACGGTTTCGGGGCGTAACGACCCGGTTGATTGAGTCCCTTCGAGTTTCCCTTGCTCATATAGAGCTTGCCGTCGGGAGCCCAATTGAGCCCATGTAACCCATGTTCCAGATTGCCGAGGTCGGTGAAGAGCTTGACGTACTCATCGGCCTCATCGTCACCATCGCGATCGCGGACGACCGTCAGATCGGGAGCATTCGCGATCCACAAGTCGCGACCATGCCACGCCAGTCCCTGAATCGCGTTAAACCCCGTCGCGAACACGGTCGTGCGATCGGCTCGGCCATCACCATCCGTGTCCTGCACGATGACGACGCTGTCGCCCGGTGTCTCCGGCGTCGGGTTGCGATACTGCGGTCCCACGCCGACGAACAACCGCCCTCGCTCATCAAACGCCATCGAGCAAGGCTGCCGCACCAGCGGTTCACTCGCAAACAGCGTGACCTCAAACTCCTGAGGCACCTTCGGCAGCACCTTCGGATCGGCTGACTTATCCGCGAACTGTCCGAATGCCGCCGTCGCGCTGCTGATAAACAGCGCCAAAACTAACACAAATCGTAAACACGAAAACGACCCTCGATACTTCTTCACGACAGAATCTCCTTCACGACCGAGCCATGCACGTCGGTCAGGCGGAAGTCGCGGCCGACGTGATTCCAGGTGAGTCTTTCGTGGTCGATGCCAAGCAGGTGCAGCATCGTCGCGTGCAGGTCGTGGATGTGGACCTTGCCTTCGATCGCTCGATAGCCCATGTGGTCGGTCTCGCCCCAGGTCAGGCCCCCTTTCACGCCACCGCCGGCCATCCACGCACAGAAACTCTCGGGCTGATGCTCGCGACCGTGCGTGTTGATCGGGGCGGTGCCGCTCAGGTCTTGGCTCCAGGGTGTGCGTCCGAACTCGCCAGACCAGAGAACCAGCGTGTCGTCGAGCAAGCCGCGCTGCTTCAGGTCTTTGAGCAGCCCGACGACCGGCTGATCGGTTTGCTGACAGAGTCTCGGCAGGTTGCCGCGGATGTCGCCGTGATGGTCCCAACCATCCATCGTCACTTGCACGAAGCGGACGCCGGACTCACTCAGCTTGCGAGCCAGCAGGCAGGCGCGGCCGTGCTTGTCGCTCTCTTTGCCGCTGCCGATGCCGTAGAGGTCGAGCGTCCCCTGTGTCTCCTTCGAGAGATCAACTAACTGCGGCGTCGTGGTCTGCATGCGGAAGGCAAGCTCCATGTTCTGGATCATCCCTTCCATGTTCGCATCGCCGTGCAGCTCGTCGATGAGACGCTGATTCAATCGCTTCGTCAGGTCGATGCGTTGTCGTTGAACGGCATCGCTATTGGATGCGTTCCGCAAGTTCTCGATCGGCAGCGTCTTGTCATTGAGTGGCACGGTCAGCGGCGTGCCTTGATGAGCAGCGGGCAGAAAGCCCGAGCCGTACGTTCGCACGCCGGGAGCATGAATGCTGACGAAGCTCGGCAGATTCTGGTTCTCGGTCCCCAGTCCGTAGCCGATCCACGCGCCCATCGACGGCCGAACTTCGGTGAAGACGCCCGTGTGAAACTGGATCGTCGCTCCGGCGTGTTGCGGGTTGTCGGCGTTCATGCCACGC
>JAQBZS010000829.1 GCA_027622115.1 Planctomycetota bacterium
CAGGGCGTCGATGATCCCGGAGATGCTTCGGCCGAAAGGCGTTGAGCACCGAATACATCGAGATTGTCGGCGGCGAGGACCGAGTGGTGACTTTTCTTAGACCGCCGAAAGGCGTTGAGCACTCGGAGTCTTTAAGGTGGTTTTTGCTTGCTCTGTTGTGACTTTTCTTAGACCGCCGAAAGGCGTTGAGCACCGCACACTCACCGGGTCAATGCCGCGTCGGCTTCGTGACTTTTCTTAGACCGCCGAAAGGCGTTGAGCACCGTGCGAGTATCCGTGTGAATCGTGTGGGACTGACAGAGACCGCCGAAAGGCGTTGAGCACTACGTAATCTGTCCACGGTGTGCCTCAGTCCTGCAGTGACTTTTCTTAGACCGCCGAAAGGCGTTGAGCACGAGCGTGTTCAGGTTACGTTTAAGGCTTGTGTGTTGGTGACTTTTCTTAGACCGCCGAAAGGCGTTGAGCACCTCGCGTACGCCGCCGAGTTGGGCGGCGAGGACGGCGTGAATGTTCTTAGACCGCCGAAAGGCGTTGAGCACGAAACCGGGTAGACCTAAGTGTGAACCTACACTATGTGACTGTTCTGGGATCAGTTGGGCTCGTTCTCGCTTGCATCTCCCAAACCGGCAACGGATGGTGATTCCTCTCGGTCGAGGCTTAACCGAATCGCCTCCACCATCTCGTCGTTAACTTGCTTCCAGAGTCCGGACTTGCGCCACTCATTGTAGTAGTGATTTACTGTCTTGGAGTTCGGGAAGTCGTGCGGGAGCATGTCCCACTGGCAACCGGATCGATTAATGTAGAAGATCGCGTTGACGATCTCTCGTGTATCAACAGTCTTCTTCCGTCCCGTCGCGACTGCTTTGGGAAAGAAAGGTGCGATAATCTGCCACTGGTTGTCTGACAAATCCGTCGGATAGGGCGTCCGTGCCATCTGAGTCGTCTCCGTCGATGAAGAATGCTTAAGTGCCGATGTCGCAGCAGGATACATCGTTTCTTCGTTTTCGGATAGTCTCTAGCCTAGTCGGGGTGCTCAACGCCTTTCGGCGGTCTAAAGTCAGTGGATGTTATTCCGGCGGACTGGTCATGCCGACCAGATGTCGGAAGGCCGATGTCGCATCGGCCAGTGAGATCCCGCGATTCACGGCAGGGGTACGAGCACAGAATCGCGAGAATTCTGAATTTCTTTCGTTTTCGCGAAGCGGAGACCGGTTCCATTAGGAGTCGATCGCTTACACGCGGCGGAAAGTCTCCAGAAACGAGCCATGCACGCTGTCGGGCGTGGAGTTCGTCCGCCGTTGGTCACTGCACATTGGGTTTGTGCCCGAGAAATCCGCAGAATCGTGACAATTCGCTTCAGCCGCACAATCGGAAGAACCGATACATGACCGATAGCGGCGCTTTCTTTGCAGGTTTGCGGAACGCGCTGGATGTACTGTTTCGAGTTGCGGGCCGTGGTTCCAATCGACGGATTCCTGATCCGCCGACCAGCCACCAGTCGCCGTTCGAAGCACACTTCCCGAGGCAGTGGCTCACAGGTCGTGGCGGCAGCGACCGCTCTTCAGTTCGTGTGATGCCGACCTCCAAATTAGGTCGCCAGCAAAAGGAGTAGCAGTATGGTTCGCGGGAAATGGATTTTCGCCATCTGCGGGGCCGTCGGGATCGCTTTTAGCGTGGGACTCGCCGACGACTCGCTGTTTCAAAACAACGCCAACACCAATCAGCCGGAACTGAATTTCCCGGATATTCGCAACAACTCGGTGGACGAAACCCGTGCGACAAGTCCCGTCCCACGAGTGACTCGGTCCACGGCCGAATACTTCTCGCGAAGTGGGCAAACTTCGAGCCCCAATGGCACGAATTTCGACGCGTCGTCGTTCGGCAATAGTCCGTCGTTCGGGCGTCCAAGTGATGATCCAATCGGTCGCAGCGCCGCGCCGACCGTTCCCAATCGCTACACGCGAGATGGGAATCCGTTTGAATCGCGCACATCGACAGTTCCAACGTCCGGATTGCCGACCAGGAGCAACGTGGAACTGCTTTCGTCTCCGCGAGGCCAACGGCAACCCATCGACAACTTGAACGCCGGCCGGATCCCCTTCAACACGGATCGTGGCAGCAACGCGATTCCCGGAATCACCGGTTCGGGTATCCGCCAGGCCGAGTACGAACGACCGAACGGGACGACCGGCGATCGAAACATCCAACGAGTCGGTGCCGCGAGCAGCGAACTCAACCCCTTTGAGTCGTTGCCGCCGATTGATTCGGTACCGGTCAACCGACCGATTCCGAGTGTGCCGATCCGGACGATTCCCGCGATCGCTCCGCCGACCGCCGAGACTCCGGAATTCGGTTCACCCGCGTTCGGCTCGCCGGCGGTTTCCAACACTGAAGTTTCGATCGGCTCGAATCGCTCAATGGCTCGAATCGACGCGGCCGCCACTTCCGGCAAGCTTTCGCCGAACGTGACTCTGGAATGGGTCAAGCAGGGCCACATCAATGTGGGACAATCAGGCGAATGCAGTTTGGTCGTCAAGAACACGGGCAAAGTCAGCGTGTTCGACGTGGAAGTGGATGCCTCCGTCCCGGCGTGGGTGCGAATCACCGACGCCGACCCCAAACCATTCACCACTCAAGACCGCCTGACGTGGAAGCTTGCCACGCTCGATCCCGGTGACACCGCGACCATCAAGTTGTCGGTCGTACCGGAAAAACGCGGCAAACTGACGACAAGTGCTTATGTCCGGTTCACCACCGCGGTTGCCGGATCGTTCGATGTTGAAGAGCCGTTGCTGCAAGTGGCGGTCAAGGGTTCCAAGGACGTCATGGTGGGCGAACCAGCGTCGCAAATCATCACGCTCACCAACCCCGGCACGGGCAACACGGACAACGTCACCATCAAGGCTCAGATTCCCAAGGGCCTGAAGCACGTTCGCGGCGAAGAACTCGAAATGAAGGTCGGTTCGCTAGGCCCCGGTGAATCGCGAAGCGTGCGATTGGCACTCGTCGCGTCGGAAGGAGGTCGACATTCGCTCGACATCATCGCCACGGCCGACGGTGGACTCACCAAGACCATGCAGGCCACGGTCAACGTGATCGCTCCGAGTCTGGAAGTCAGCGTCGTCGGTCCCGGCTTGCGATACCTCGGCCGCTCCGCGACGTACTCGCTCAACGTGATCAACAACGGCACGGTAGCTTCGAACAATGTTCGAGCCAAATACAAAGTGCCGGACGGCTTCAAGTTCGTCAGCACCGATCACGGCGGCAAGTACGACGACAAACAGCAAACGGTCAGTTGGTTTGTCGGTCGGCTTGAACCCGGCAACGCCACGAAGTTCGACGTCAAAGTGATGGCTGAGAAGTTGGGCGATTTCGTCCACCGCGCGGGTGCGATCTCCGAACACGGTGCGATCGCGAATGCCGAAGCCAACACCAAGATTGCCGGCACGGCTTCACTGGTCTTGGAAATCGTGGACCTGGACGACCCGGTGGAAGTCGGAGCGGAAACGGCCTACGAAATCCGCATCCGCAACGAAGGTTCGAAAGCGGCCCTGAATGTGGGCATCACCTGTGAACTTGCCAAGGGATCCGAATTGGTCGGAGCCAAAGGCCCATCGCAGCACATCGCCGACAAGGGCTTGTTGGTCTTCAAGTCGCTCAAGGAACTCGGCCCCGACAAGACGGCCATTTACCGAGTCCAAGTCCGCGGCGTCGAAGCCGGCAACCAGCGATTCCGAGTCCGCCTGATGAGCGACTCGATCCAAGAACCGTTGATCTTCGAAGAACTGACCAAGTTCTACGCGGAGTAGTTCCGCACGAGGATTGGTCCCGTTCGAAAAACTCACAGCCGAGTGTCGCAATCGCGATGCTCGGCTGTTTTCGTGCTATAGGTCAGGCAACTACGAAAACAACGCGACCGCGAAGCTCGTTTAACCGCAGTGCCCAACGGGCCGCGCGTTTTGGCACATGGGAAACGCGCGG
>JAQBZS010000830.1 GCA_027622115.1 Planctomycetota bacterium
TTCAGCGGGCGGAGCGAAACGCGCGGCTCGCACGTAGTGAATCGCGGCACCGGCGTCGTTGCCGCGGCCCGACGCGCGTTCGGCCCGACGCGTCAGTTTTTGGTACTTGCGCCATCGCGGGTTGCTGCGTGCGGCGACCGCTTCGGTCAGCGATTGCACGGCGGATACGCGATCAAGTTCGACCGAGCGTTCAATGATGGGATCGGGAGCACCAAACAGCCGTGTCGCGGCGAACAGCGATTCGAAGTCGACGTCGTTCCGAATCAACGCGTCGACTCGTTCCAAATTTTCGAGCGACGGGAAATACACGCGCAGCCAGTTCGGCGCGAACTTGCGGTACTCGCAATACACGGCCGCGAATTCGACATACACGTCGGCACGCTTGGAATCGGGAAAAATAAAGCGTTCGCGTTTGAGCACCGCGTGGATCTCGTCGAATTCCACCTGACCCAAGCGATCGATTCGTTCGCGAATGTTGCCTTGCGTGAGTCGCAGGGCATCGAACGCGCGGTGAATGCGTGCATGAAAGAGCAACTGCCATGTCCGCCCCATCAATTCTTGGGCGGTGATGTCGGCGAGTTGATGTTCGTCCGGCCGAGTGATCAGAATCAGGTGTTCGGGCAGATCGCGAAGGTCGTCGATGCCCATCTCATCCGGCTCGACAAATTCGGCAACTTCACGGCGCGAGAACACGGCACTCTTGCGATGCGGCACTTTCAGCCCGAATCCCGGAATGTCGTGCTTGTGCTTGATCAACCGCCGCAGCACGCGGGGAAGCACGAGAAACGCTTCCGGATCCACACTTTTCAACGCGCGCGTCACCTCGTCGATCAACGCGTGAATGTGTGCCGCTCGAGCTGTTTGAGTCGCGGAACCTTGTCTGGGCTCCGCACTGTGATCAGTGTCTGCCACTGGGTGGTGTACTTCGTAGGAAGCCAACCCACGGGGTCGGTCAATTGGGGGATCCATGCCTGGGAATACCGTGCTCCGGCCTCCATGCGGCGTCAATGTACTCGCGTGTTTGTCTCGAAACAAACATCTCGTGGCACTCGCACGCGGGATTCAGCGACGCGTCCGACAACTGGATTGCCGGTAATGATGAGATCCAAGTTCAGCCTGTTTCTGCACGCGTGCGCGGCGTCAATTGATGTTGAAAACGCTTGCCGGTACGCGACGCGACCGGTTCATTTTGAACGCACGCTCATCACGGCGAGAAACGCTCATTCATCGCGACATTTGGCCCAATCGACCTGTGGCACCGCTGGTTGACAGCAATGGAGCGCTGGCTAGAATCAAACCCGCTCTCCAACCTGAATCTTCCGGAACGTTACCCCGCATTGTCGGGGTTTTTTGATCGATTCACCCATGAAAAAGTGCCGTCGCTGTTCGAAGCCCGCGACCTTGCACATCACCGAAATCCGGGATGGTCACGCGCAGGTATTGCATCTCTGCGAAGGCTGCGCCAAAGACTATGTCAACAGCGCGGACGAAGGACTGATGGATGAGCACGAGCCCTTTGCCGGAAAGCTCGGCGACATCCCCTCGGACGAAGAACTCGAACAGTTGGATACCTTGGTCTGCCCCAACTGCAAGATCACGTTTAAGGAGTTTCGCAGCCAGGGCCGTTTGGGATGCCCGCACGACTACATTGCGTTCGAGGAAGAATTGTTGCCGTTGCTGGAAAACATTCACAACGACACCCAGCATTGTGGCAAGTTTCCGAAACGCGCTCCGCACTCCAGCCAGCGTCAGTATCAATTGATTCGCCTGCGCAACGAATTGCGGTTGGCGGTCGATCGAGAAGACTATGAAGGTGCGGCGGATTTGCGTGACAACATTCAATCGCTGGAAGCGGAACTGGCCCGAGAGCCGGCCGAGTCTGAATGATCGTCTGGATCAGTATTCTTAGCCTGTGAGGAGAACGGTGTGGATTTCGACTCCCTCGTGAGAACAAGCGGTGAATGGCTGCGGGGGAGCGGACCGGAATCCGACATCGTCATCTCCAGCCGCATTCGACTGGCACGCAACCTGGCTCAGTATCCTTTCTTGAGCCGCGCTGACGATGTCGTTCGCAGCGAAATCGAAGCGGTGATCCGCGAGAAGGTGGAAGACCTTCCCTTTCCGGGATCGACGACATACATAAACGTCGACGGATTGACGCCGCTGGACCGACAGTTCCTCGTCGAACGTCAATTGATCAGCCGCGAACATTCCGAAAGCCACGGATCCCGCAGCGTGGCGTTTGGTCGTGAAGAGAATCTCAGCGTGATGGTCAACGAAGAAGACCACATTCGCATGCAGGTCATCCGCAGCGGCTTTTCGTTGGACGAAGCATGGGACGACATCAACCGCATCGACGACCTGATCGAAGCCGAAACCTCCTACGCGTTCAGCGAACAACTCGGCTATCTCACGGCCTGTCCCACCAATGTCGGCACGGGCATTCGAGCCAGCGTGATGTTGCACCTGCCGGCGCTCGTGCTGACCAAGGAAATCCAAAAGGTCTTCCAGGCCCTGCAGAAGATCAGCTTGGCCGTCCGCGGGCTGTACGGCGAAGGCAGTCAAGCGATGGGCGACTTCTACCAAATCTCGAACCAAGTGACGTTGGGCAAGAGCGAAGAGCAGATCATCGACAACATCCAAGAAGTCGTGCCCAACATCATCGATTACGAACGCCGCGTCAGAAATGCCCTGATTCGTGACAATCGTTCCAGTCTCCACGACCAGATCGCTCGTGCGTACGGCATTTTGAAAAACGCTCAAACCATCAGTTCCGAAGAGACCATGCATTTGTTGTCGAGCGTCCGCATGGGCATCAATCTGGAACTGATCGACGACCTTGAGATCGCGACGGTCAACGAGTTGTTCATCCACACGCAGCCGGCGCATCTGCAAAAGATACGCCGTGCCGAATTGGAAAGCGGAGAACGCAACGCGGCCCGCGCCAGCTACTTGCGGCAGCGATTAGGCGGTGGAATCGCCGAACAGAACTGATTTCGGCCGCGCCGTTATTGGGGTCTTGCTTACGTATTTCAGATTTGGCGGGCGTTCGACGTGGAATTCACCAATAGCGACAAACCGCCAAATCTGAAATCCGTAAGCCTGACCCCGGAAAGTGACAAACTCAGGCTAAGCTGACCGCCCTTGGAATCGAACGGCAACTCGGACATAAGGAATACGGCGGTGGAACTGCTTCGAGAACTCACCGATTTGCAACATCGACTTGGTTATCTCGATGACGCAACCCTGCAAGACCTGTCCGCTCGCCGCAACGTGCCGCTGTATCGGCTGGAAGGGCTCGTCAGCTTTTATCCGCACTTCCGCCGCACGCCGCCGCTTCCGACCACCATTCATGTCTGCCGCGACGTGACGTGTGCCATGGCCGATTGTGGGTCGTTGGGTCGAGAGCTTCGTCGACGACTCGCCGACCGTGACGACGTCGAAATCCGTGAGATTTCCTGTCTGGGTCGCTGCGATGCGTGTCCGGCGCTTTCCGTGAACGATGTCCCGTTGGCACCGATGTCACTCGCGGACTTGGACGGCATCGTGGCGTTGGCGGAAGGCTCGAATCCGTTGCCCGTCGACGAACCCACGCAAACGCCACGGCGCTGGAAATGTGATCCGTATTTCGATGCGACCGATCGCTACGCATCCGTGCGATCTTTGATTGATTCGCGCGCGGATGTGGGTGCGGTGGCCATCCACCGTTTGAAACAGAGCAAGTTGTCCGGCATGGGTGGAGCCGGATTCCCGACCGGACTCAAGTGGGAACTCGTCGCAGCCGAAGCCGCCGCGAGGAAATACGTGATCTGCAATGCCGACGAAAGCGAACCAGGCACGTTCAAGGATCGCGATATTTTGCGCTTCAATCCGCACACCGTGATCGAAGGGATGGCGATCGCCGCCTATGCCATGGGTATCAGCGTTGGCTACAACTATATCCATGGTGAGATTTTCGAAGTTTACGAGCGCTTCGAA
>JAQBZS010000831.1 GCA_027622115.1 Planctomycetota bacterium
TGCTGGTCATCATTGCGAATAACCGTGGTTTCGCGTGGGACCAAGACGGCAGGGTTTCATCGACGGACCGGGCGTTCTTCGAAAACAAGATTCGGCCCGTGCTGGTCAAGCACTGCTACGAGTGCCATGCGGCGAGTTCCGAGGAAGTCGGCGGGAAACTGCTTCTGGACACTCGTGAAGGCCTCCGCAAGGGTGGCGAATCCGGTCCGGCCGTGATCGCAGGGAAACCGGACAGCAGCCGCATCATCCAGGCCCTGCGATACGAGCGCATCGAGATGCCACCGAAACAACCGCTGCCGGCCGCAGTGATCAACGACTTCGTGCAATGGGCACGGCGCGGCGCACCCGATCCTCGTTCTCCGGTTGCATCGCGCAAAGTGAAACCGGCCACGATCCCGCCGAGTGCCGTTGGCGACGCGAAATCACTCTGGTCGCTGCAACCACGCACCAATCCAGCCGTTCCCGATGTCACGCATCAAGACTGGCCGCGTGATCCGATCGATCATTTTGTATTGGCACGGATCGAGGCCGCCGGACTCACGCCCACGAGCGACGCGGATCCTCGAACGCTGATTCGGCGGTTGCACTTCGACTTGCTGGGCCTGCCGCCGTCGATGAACGAAGTCACTGAGTTTGTAGCCGCGCATCAACTCGAAGGTGCGAAGGCCGTTGAAACGCTCGTCGATGCGCTGTTGTCTCGGCCCCAGTTCGGTGAGCGTTGGGGGCGGCACTGGTTGGATGTCGCGCGGTATGGAGAATCGAACGGCAACGATGGGTTGGGTCGCAATCCGACTTTTCCTCACGCCTGGCGATACAGGGACTACGTCATCGATGCGTTGAACAACGACGTGCCGTACGACCGATTTCTGACGGAACAGATTGCCGGCGATCTGCTGCCGCACCCGTCGCCTGAAGTGCGTGACCGCCATCTGATCGCCACCGGCTTCCTGGCGATGGCCGCCAAGCCCGCCAAAGCGATGAACAACAATTTCGCGATGGATGTGGTCGCCGATCAAATCGATGTGATTGGGACGGGGATCATGGGCATCAGCGTCGCCTGTGCGCGTTGCCACGACCACAAGTTCGATCCGATTCCGACTCGCGATTACTACGCCTTGGCCGGCATCTTCACCAGCACCGAAACGATGTGGGGCATTTCAGCCAACGAAGGACTGACGGCTCCGACAACCGACCTACACGTCCTCAAAGCCGCTCCGAAAGTTCCGCCGCCCGCTGGCTTCGTCGAAACCGTGCTGGTGCTCGAATCCGCGACCGGCATTCCCAAAGCCATTCCAAAACCGAAGTGGCCGGTTGGAACTCCGCTGGCGATCGGAGTCCGCGACATCGCTAAGCCCGCGAACTGCAAGATCAACGTCAAAGGCGACGCCAAGCAATTGGGAGCCGCCGTGCCGCGCGGCTTCGTGACCGCGTGCGGAACGGGTGACGCGGATTCACTGAAGATCGATCCGAAGCAAAGCGGTCGGCTGCAACTGGCACACTGGCTGACGCGTCGCGACCATCCGCTCACCGCGCGCGTCATGGTTAATCGGATCTGGCAGCACCTGTTCGGCGACGGCATCGTCCGCACGCCGAATGACTTTGGCGTCTACGGCGAAAAACCGACGCACTCGGAATTGCTCGATCACTTGGCGACTCGATTCATCGACGAGCAGTGGTCCATCAAACGTCTGATTCGCAACATCGTCATGAGCCGAACCTATCAACTCGGCAGCGCGAACAGCATCGAAGCGGACTCGGAAAACATACTGCTCTCCCGCCATAACCGCCGCCGGCTGGACGCCGAATCGCTGCGAGACAGCATGCTGGCTGCCAGCGGTCAACTGGACCCGCAACCGGCCGAGGGATCGATCGTGCGACATCGCGACATTCTGGTGAATCTGGCGGGCAACCTGCATCAGCCGAGTCGCCATCGCAGCGTGTATTTGTGCTACTTGCGGAGTTCGTTGCCGCCGGAACTCGCGGCGTTCGACGTGCCGGACTTCACTTCGGTCACCGGACAGCGCGACGTCAGCACGGTGCCCGGACAGGCGCTGCACCTGTTCAATAATCCCTTCGTGGTCGAACAAGCGGAGCGCTTGGCCGAAGTCGTCATGGACCGAACGGAAGACGACGGCGAGCGAATTCGTTTAATCTTTAGTCGATCGCTGAGCCGAGAACCGACTCGCGAAGAACTCGACCGGGCCAGGGAGTATCTGCGATTCATCAAGGCCGAGCTGAAAGCCGATGACAAAGCATGGAGCAGCCTGAGTCAGGCGATGTTGATCACGAATGAGTTTCGGTATGTGGATTGAAGTTCTCAACTCTCGGGTTTTTCGAAGGTGCATCAAATGACCTACACACGCCGCAACATGTTGCAGTCAACTTCGTGTGGCTTCGGTTATCTCGCCTTGAATGCGTTGTGTGGAGCACAAGTCTCGGCCGAGTCCTCCAGTGGGCTTGCCGCGCGGACACCCGCACTGGCGGCTCGTGCGAAGCGAGTGATCTTTCTATGCATGGGAGGCGGCCCGGCGCACATGGACACGTTCGATCACAAACCGCAAACCGGCAAGAAGAAGCATCCCGGATCGGTTTTCAAATTCCGTCGGCACGGAGAGAGCGGACTGGGGATTTCGGAACTACTCCCGGAGACCGCGAGGTTTGCGGACGACCTGTGCGTCATCAACGGCATGCATGCCGACACCGGAATTCACGCGCAATCGTTCCTGCAATTGCATACCGGTGATCGCCTGCGCAAACGACCCAGCATTGGGGCCTGGATCAGCTACGGGCTCGGCACCGAGAACCAAAATTTGCCGGGCTTCATCAGCTTGAACACATCGAAGAGTTCGATCTATTCCAGCGCGTTTCTGCCGTCGATCTACAACGGCACTCCCATCGGCGTGAACGGCGAAAACATGAGCCACGCCACGATCAGCAATGTGGTCGGCGATCACTTGCCTCATGCCGCCAAGCGACGCCAACTCGATTTCGTGCAAATGATGAATCGCGAACATCTGGCGTTGCGGTCGGCCGATTCAAAGCTCGAAAGCGTGATCGAATCCATGGAACTCGGATTCCGCATGCAGACGGTCGCTCCTTCGCTGCTGGATATCAGCACGGAAACAAAAGCGACGCTTGAGAATTACCGTGTCGGTCAGCAGAAGGCCGCAATCGGCACCTGCAAGATGTCCGACTTCGGTCGACAGTGTTTATTGGCACGTCGATTCGTGGAAGCCGGCGTGCGGTTTGTCGAAGTGAGTCACGGGAGTTGGGATCAGCACAAAAATCACCGTCGGGATCTGCGAGCCAACTGCGAAGTCACCGATGCCCCCATTGCGGCGCTGTTGGGAGATCTCAAACAGCGAGGTTTGCTGGACGACACGCTGGTTGTGTGGGGTGGCGAATTCGGTCGGCCGGGCCTGACTCCGGAAGACGGCAAGAACGAGACCGGTCACAACGCGCGGGGCTTCACGTTCTGGCTGGCCGGCGGCGGCGTGAAGAGCGGCTACGTTCACGGGAAGACCGACCCGACTGGTGCTCGGGCCGTCGAAGGCCAAGTCCACTTCCGCGACTTGCACGCCACGATCCTGCACCTGTTGGGGCTGCCGCCCAATGACCTGAAGTACTGGCACGCCGGTCGAGAACACCGTCTCACCGGGCCGGAAGGCGGAAAGGTCGTCCGCGAACTCTTCGCGTAAGGCGAGCGGCAATCCCGCCGTTGTCATTGGCGCAAACGGAGCCTGTTTCGGCTGAGCGGCTTAGTTCGAGTTTGTCACATTTGGGGGCGATCGGGGTCTGGCTTACGTATTTCAGATTTGGCGGGCGTTCGATGTGCGATTCACCAACGACGGCAAACCGCCAAATCTGAAAGACGTAAGCCAGACCCCCAAGTCCTCGACTCGCGCGTTTCTCGAAGGCACGTTGAATCAACGACATCGCCCGGAATGCAATAGGGTGACGACGAAGCAGTTCCGCTT
>JAQBZS010000832.1 GCA_027622115.1 Planctomycetota bacterium
TACGGTAACTCGCATGCCAAATGCCGGTTTAATTTCAGCGCCGTCCCTTAGCTTAGTTTCTGGATCTGGGATAAACGCATGCTTGGCTGGCGACTGACGGTTTCGGCGATCCTGGTCCCCTCGTTCATTGGCATCTGTTATCTCGATGCCCGCAGCGGCAGCTCCGCGTATTACCTGCTTGCATTATGCCTGTGCTTGGCGGCGCGTTGTGCTTGGGAATTTGCCGACTTGCTCCGCACGCGATCTTTCCAGCCGTCGTTTTGCCTGATTGCAGTCGCCTCGGCAGCCATCATTCTCGGTTCTTGGACCGGATTCACGGGCGACCAAAACCATTCCATCGCCGTCGCAGGCTGGGCGATGAGTTTCGCCGTGCTCGTCTGCTTTTTGCGGGGTGCCATACGCTATCGCGAACCCGGCACCGGATTGGAAACCGTGGCGATCGACGTACTCGGGATCGCATATGTCGGGCTGCTGCTGTCCATGACCGCTCAACTGAGATGGATCGCTGGAGAATCGGCGGGCTATTTGGCATTGGGATCGCTGGTGATCGGGGCGAAGTGCGGAGACATCGGCGCGTATACGCTCGGTCGTTTATTCGGCAAGCGAAAAATGGTGCCTCGGCTGAGTCCCGGCAAGACATGGATGGGTTTCTGGGGAGCGTTACTAGGAGCGGGAGGCGGCTGCTGGGCGTGGTTCACATTTGCCACGCCGCGGTTTCTCCCAGGTGAATCACCCTGCGCTTGGTATTGGGCAATTCTCTACGGCGTGGTATTGGGCGTTGTCGGATTGATCGGCGATCTGTGCGAATCGCTGATCAAACGAGACGTCGCACGCAAGGACTCGGCCGCGCTCATGCCTGGATTCGGCGGGTTGCTCGATCTGCTGGACAGCATTTTGTACTCAGGCCCCGTGGCGCTGTTGCTGTGGCATGTGTTACCGCTACGGACTTGGTAAGGATGGCGAATGCGAACTGTTGGAATTATCCCCGCCCGTCTGGAATCCTCACGGCTCCCCCGCAAGTTGTTGCTCGCGGAAACTGGCAAGCCGTTGATCCAATACACCTGGGAAGCCGCTTGCCGATCCATGCGAATCGATGAGGTCATCGTCGCCGCGGACAGCCCCGAAATCGTGGACGCCGTGCGAGCGTTCGGCGGTCGCTGTGAACTCACCGGCGATCATCCCAGCGGCACGGATCGCATCGCCGAGATCGCGAAACGCTGCTGCGAACACGCCGACCTGTTGCTCAACATCCAGGGCGACGAACCGGAACTCGACCCGTCGGCAATTGACCGATTGATCGAACTGATGCTGGCAAGTCCGAAGCCCGAGATGGCGACTCTGGCCACGCCGATTCTCGACGAACAACAGCTTGCCGATTCGTCATGCACGAAAGTCGTCTGTGCGGAAGACGGTCGAGCCCTGTACTTCAGTCGTTGTCCCATTCCCCACTGTCGAGATCGCCAACCGGCGGACGTGATTGCCAACGGCGAATCGCCCTGGAAACTGCACTTGGGCATTTACGCGTATCGTCGCGATTTCTTGCTGGAGTTCACGGAACGACCGCCGTCACCGCTGGAGAAGTTGGAGAAACTCGAACAGCTACGAGCGCTCGAAATGGGGGCAGCAATTCGAGTGGGCATCGTGCAGCACTCGGCTGCGGGCATTGATACACCGGACGACTATCGGAAATTCGTGGCTCGTCAAAGCGGATCACAACGACCGGCGGCATGACATCGAAAGCTCGAGTTCATGTGTCCCAACTGCCGGTGAGCGGCGGGCTCGGTGCGGACTGGCTGGCGACGCAGGTCTGCATGGCGTTGCCGGTGGACGATTACATCCTTGAACAACGCAATAATGATGTTTGCGTCGAGCAGATGTCTACCATACGTCCGAATCTGTCCCTTCACATCCGTCCTCGATGGCGCGTGACATTACGTCAAGATCAGACTTGTCAATCTTGCCAGCGAATTGCAAGAGCTCGGCTCCACGTGTGCCGTGAACACTTCCGACAAGGGCGCCGTCAGATGCGATCGGAACCAGTTCTCTAAGTCGCGTACTTTCGCCTTGAACTTCTTCTTGAATTCGTGGGAAAACCTGACACTTTCTCGACCTCGATACGCTCCGGCTTACAGTTTTGGTTGTGGCCATCGGCCGGGCCGCGCAGTTCCGGCAAGTGTTGAGCCCAAATGCCGGAACTGCGCGGAGCTTGGTCCGGACACAAACGTCCGAATTCCAAGACCGACTTGCGAAGGCCCGAAGCTCCGAATCCGCAGACGCGGAATCTTCCGAAATCTTTGCCCCGAGTGCCGGACCGTCGGTTTTCGAGACCGATAACGTGTGTATCGCCGTCGTTGACGTGAATGCGTTTCAAATTCGAGTCATCGATACACAGAATGACAGCCGGAGAATCGGCCTTCCAATTTGTCCATACTTGATGCGCCCGGAAAGATGCCGCAGTTCACTTCTCGCACGCTGATGATTCTGTGTGCGATCGGGTTCGGATCGAACGCCCGGTCGACCAGTGCTCAGTCACCACCGAAGCCCACACTCGACCAACCCGCGGAAACCGCGCCATTGGCCGATGTGGACTCCGCGATAATTCCGGCCGCAGCGCCGATTCTGGGTGGCACGGCATGTCTGCCGGATTACTGGATCGTCAGTAGCCGGCACTGTCCTCAACGGCCGGATCGCGAGTGCATTGCGTGCCGACTCGAATTTGCGCGACGCACTTCCGACTGTTGCTTGAATCGATCCACCGAAACCGGTTTTCGAACGTGGCTGAAACCCGGCGTACCGGTCTGCATCGTCGTTCACGGCAGCTTCGTGTCGAGCCGGGCTGCCATCATCGACAGCCACAATACGTATCGATGGCTGCGATCCGCAGCTCCAAATCGGTCTCTGCAAGTCGTATTCTTTACATGGCCGTCGAATGAACTTGCGATCGGCGTGCTGCCTTCCGTGGAGGTATCGATCCTTGGAAAACGAAGCGCGCTCAACGGCCTGCATCTCACGAACCTCTTGGCCATGATTCCGCCGAGCTGTCCGGTGTCGATGATCGGTCATAGCCATGGGGCACGCTTGGTGCTGTCCTCGCTGCATCTGTTGGGTGGCGGGTCCGTCCAAGGATTCAAGCTGAATTGCGACTTGGCATGCGGGCGTCGTTTCCGAGCGATTCTGGCTGCCGCGGCCGTCGATCATCATTGGTTGAATCCCGGCGAGCGATATGACCGGGCTCTGTGCGTGACGGAATGTCTCGTCAATCTGCGGAACTCGTTGGACTTGCCGCTGATGCTCTATCCTCTTCGTAAACCGTTCGGCCGGGAAGCGTTGGCGCGTCGAGGATTCACGCGAGGAGATGCCGCTCGCTTGGGGGCGTCATTGCAAAAGGTTCACGAATTCGACGTGACTCGCCAAGTCAGAACAGGACACATGTGGCCGCACTATTACCGCCGCGCGGAAATCGCCTGGCTGCTGATCCCGTACATCCATTTCGACTAAGACGCTCACGTATTGACTCAAGTTTCGAGCTGCGGGCGCGTGCGATTCGAAGTGAAAAAAACCGAAGAACAGAAGGCTAACGACTTCTGTTCTTCGATGCTGAGTCGTCCCGACGTATTAACGCTGCAATTCCCGACACTCGATCACTTTCGCGATCAAGCTTGAAGACAGCCAATCGGAGGCTCGCAGGATCAATACATGACGCACGCGGCCTGTGGCGGCGAGCCGGGCACCTGCGGATACTGGGGCGGAACTTGCGGGTACTGTGGAAACTGCGGCGGCACTGCGACTGGCCTTGATTGGCAGACAACAACTGAGCGGCTTGGCTGGCTGCGGCAGCGGCGGCGGCGGCGTACTGGGCCGCGAGGGCGGCGTAGTGTGCGGCTTGTTGTGCGTTGTCGTTCATGAACCTCTCCAGCTAGTCCTTAAACAAGCGAGAGTCGAGCTTGAAACAAGCGAGTTTTCGAGCGCAGCGGGCA
>JAQBZS010000833.1 GCA_027622115.1 Planctomycetota bacterium
GCCGAACTGATACGCGGCCTCGCGATGCGCGTCGTCGCACACGCGGCTGGAAGTGGCGATCAACACGCCTTCTGCCATCGTGGCTTTTGTGTAGAACGCTTGGTCCAACTTGTATTCGGATGCGAACTCGTCCGTCAGCGGCTTAACTTCGTAGTCGGCCGCCGTCGCAGCATTGAATGCCGACGCAAACGATAGAACGATCATTGCGACGTGGAGCCGCACAGGGTGCTTACTGGAAAGATGTACGCACTTCATCGAAAGCGTTTGGGTGGTGATGGACGGGCTGTGGTCGCGTGATTCAAAGATCAAAGCTTCCCCCCTTGGCTCAGTTGGTCTGGAGTTGGCGAAGGCTTTCGAAGAGACGTTGGCGTTCCAGGCGTTGTTGTTCGATCAGAGCATCCTTCTCCCGATTTTCCGCTTTCGTCTTTTCGATCACGGCATCCTTCTTTTTGATCACAGCATCCTTCTCTTCGATCACGGCATCCTTCTGCCGCCCCGTTTCAATCGCCCGCTGTCGCGAAACAAACACTTCTTCAATGCCGACGAATGCCTCGCCGTTTGGGGCGAAGATTTCGATCGTGTCGTCCGTGATTTCGAATCGAATCTTCAGAAGCGGGCTGACGCTGGGCTGGCTCGTGTCGATTTGCTCAAGCCTGGAACCGCGTCTGAGCCAGCCTTCAAACGAGTTCTTGTCGGGGTCATAGATGTAGTATTCCTCGACACCATAGCGATCGCAGAACTTCCGCTTTTTGATCATTTCCGTGGCGGTGTTTTCCGGCGAGAGAATCTCGAAGACCACCTGGGGCGGGATATCGTCTTCTTCCCATTGCCGGTACGAACCGCGACGCCCCTTGGGCCGCCCCAGCACGACCATGGTGTCTGGGGCCGCACGAATTGAGGACTCGCCTTTCACGGGATACCACAGCAGGTCACCCGCGACGAATACGTTGGGTTCGTCGGCAAACACGTGCTCCATGCCCCACTTGATCCGTGAAATCCACGCGAACTGCTCCGTATTGCCTGACATGGGCAACCCGTCGGAATCCGGATAAATAACCAGTTCTTGTGCAGGTGGTGGCAGTGTTGACATGCGTCATGCTCCAGGCTTTTGCTTGAGACGGCTCGAAGTTGGTCAACGACAAACCCCGAGGTATTGATCCTATCATTCGTCTCGAACCCCGGCCAAGCCGCATCGACCGGACGTCGATCACGCACTCGGCCAAATAGTCATACTAATATTAAACCGTCGCCGAACTGTCCGCCGACGCTGGCTCTTTCGCGCTATCGTCGCCGTTGATCGAGGTCCTCGGAAGCACTCGGATTGCCATGTCATAGGGGTCGGGCAGTTGAGCATGATCCCGTTCGGACTCCCAGATCTCGACCCATCGAGACCATGCCACGTCCGTCTCCGAAAACAATAACTCGGACGCTTCCGGGTTCGGCAACTGATAATCACGCGCCACGGACTTGGGCGACACTCGGATGTGCGGTCGACGGTGCAGGTTGTAAATCACTTCGACGGAATAGTCGTCGGTGGGCCAAACGGCCAGCCCGGCTTCCATGATGTCATACGACGGCAGTTTTCCGTTGAAACAGTCCTCGACTTGTTCACGGACCAACTCCACGCCGCTGATTTGATAGAAACCGGCGAGCGCCGTGGACAACACGGATCGTGCCTGTTCGGAAATGTTGGCCGACCAGCCCGCTTTCAACACGCCCGCCACCAGCCACCCCGATTGCTCCTGAAACGCGATCACCATCGATTCGTTCGATACATCGGGGCACAACAACTGCACGATGACGGTGTTCGACGCGACTTCCACTTCTTTCACGAAGACTTCTCGGTCACCCCACAGTCGGCTTTCGTCGAGCAGTTGCAGGAGTTCGCGTTCGACGAAATGCCGCACGGAGATCTCGATGTGATGCTGATGTTCGCGGTACTTGGATGTCGTGTCCTTGCTGGGATTGAGATGCGCTTTCCGTTGGGCTCGACGAAGCTTGCTGAACAACTTGGGCAGCGTGCCCGAATGGAAGCCCGGCTTCATCAGTCGGCTCATCGTTTCGCCGTGATCGCCGACCACGACGGGCTTAAGACGCTTGGCTCGGTTGGCTCGATACAGCTTCCAGTTTGAGGTCAGTTCCCAAACCAAGAACCCGAAGATGCCCGGTATCAGAAACACGACCGTGCCGGAAATCGTATTCGCCAGACCCACGTCATCCGTCAGCCGCAACGCCAGCAACACCGACCCCAACGGACTGGGCTCGCCGCTTCCGGGCGGTACAGCCAGCGGCAGAATGATCTTGTGCGACACGGTCACGACGGGGAAATGCTTGATCGGATTGACTTGTGGTTCGATCAAGAGATTGACGCAAAACCGAGCCACGTAGGTGAACACCGACCAGAAGATGCCCAGCACGGCTTTCACTCCGAGCGTGATCGACGATTCGCCGCTCTTGAATCGCAACCATTCATCGACGGCGTAAAGCACTCGGTCGAATGTTTCCAGAAAGCGCTTGAACGCAGACATGATTAAATCGAACAGACCCACGATCACACCGACGGTAAACCGGTGCCACATGGCTCCCAACCACTCGACGGACACCTCTTCGGCGTCTCGACCCGTCCGTGAATTCAACACCAGGTTCAGCGCCAAAAAGACGGTCCCCATCAGCCACGGGGCATACATGTCGTGACCGCTGGCGGTGGGCACGACGACACAGATCAGGAACGTGATCAGCGCGGGATTGAGTACAAAGCGTCGAAACAACCGAGTGGGCCTGCTGCGCCAGATGCGCCGCACGATTTGCATGTGCGACAGCCAATTCGGAAAGTCGAACAGCGCGTAGCGCAGGAATCGATACTTATATTTGAGGACTCCGACGACCGTTCGCCGAAACGGAGCCGAATGGAAGACGCCCATCAGGAAAAAGCCGACTGCGACGACGACCGGCCATTCGACGAGCATCGTGGGGTTGAAGCCTTCGTGTGCAACGGTCTCACCGGCAGCTTCGTCGCCGTGACCGTGCCCCATGATTCCGCCGACGATGTGTGCGATTCCTTCGAGCGCCACGTAAGCGCCACCGAAGGGGATGGTCACGAACTTCGTCAGGAATCGACCGGTTTGCGTGCCGAACCCCAGCAAACTGAGCCGCTGCAATCCTCGGAGATAGGATTCACCGCGATGGTACACGCCGTCCAACAGCACGTTGAATCGGCGATCCGCCTTCAGGAGTTTGTCACCCCACCAGAACTCGCGAACCGACCACCAGAAATACTTCAACAGCCACGCCACGACGCCGACGCAAAACACCACCGCGCCTTGGATTCCACGGGCTCGTTGAGGGAATGGAATCGAATCACAATTCGCCGCGACGGACAGATCCTCCATCTTGATGTTGTTCCGCGAAATCGCGTCGCGGAAATAGCCCATCGTCAGAAAGCCTCGCTGCACAACGCAGTCCAGCAATTCTTCCACCAGCTTGTTGTAGGAAACTCGCTCGGGGAGGTTGCTCGGTTGCAGTTGGACTTCTTCCAACGCCAGTTGCATCAACGGTCGCAGGCGTTCGCGCAATTGACGTTCAGCAGTCTCGGCGGCTTCATGCAATAACTCGGAAAGTCGGTTCCGGATGCCGCCGGGAAGTTTCGCCGACGCCAGTCGCTTGTTGGCGCTGTGGAGATGTTTGGCCATCAACACTTCGCGTTGGTTCGGCAGGCTGCGTTTGACCGGACGCTTGCCGAACGATCGCACCCATTCCAACAGGTCGACCGTATAAATGTCGCGTTCGTGGTCGACACACACGCGTTGCAGGTCGTAGAGCAACCGCTTGTCGGCGTTCCAGAACCCGGTGAGTGCCTGCGCCGCCAATCCGGCCATCGCGTCGCGCCAGTCCGTGGCCGTTTGGTCGTTGAACTTCAATGCGTCCCGCAAACGATTGACCAGCCGCTGGATCGCGGCGAGAGCTTTGTCGCGC
>JAQBZS010000834.1 GCA_027622115.1 Planctomycetota bacterium
AGGAGTGGAGTGCCCGTCCTACACCCAGAAACGGAAGATCCCTGATGTGGAGCACTATCAGTCAGTCATCGCAAAAACCTGGCCAACGAATACGGAGCGGGGTCCAAATGCGGTTGTTCCTCGCTCGCCAATTCCGCGACGAGCTTCCCCGTTGCGGGTGCGGTCGCCAATCCGATCATGCCGTTGCCGGCCGCCACGATTACGTTGCTCGCCGCTGGAGCGCGATCAATGCACGGAAGGCCGTCGTAGACCATCGGCCGCCAGCCGGACCATTCTTCATCGACGACTTCCGGAAGCGGCTCCGAAAGATGCTCGGCGGCGGAGCGGCGGAGCAGGGCGAGTCGGCGGCGGTTGAGAGTTCGATCGTAACCCGTGAATTCCATCGTCGAACCGACTCGAAACGCGGAGTCCATCGGCGTCACGGCCACGTGATGCTCTTCGAAAATCATCGGAATTCGAGGTTGGTTCCGCAGCGGCGGCATCGTCAGCGAGTACCCCTTGCCGGGTTGAATCGGAATGCGACATCCCAGCGGTTTCGCAAATCGAGGCGCCTCGGCCCCGGTCGCCAGGACCACGAGATCCGCCGTCATTGAACCCGCCGATGTCTCGACCGCCGTCAGTCGGTTCGATTCGATTCGCAGTGAATTGACCTCGACGTGTTCTCGAACCTCGGCACCATTCCGCTCGATCGCGGACCGCAAACCGCTCATCAGCCGGTCCGGTCGAACGTGAGCATCACCGGTGAAATGCCAGCCGCCGGCCATTCCCGTTCGCAGTGTCGATTCCAAACGTTGCACGTCTTCGCCGACGTACGGCGTCGACGGAATGGAAAACTCGCGCTGCAACAACTCAGCCGTTGCCCCGTAATTGTCGAAGTCTCGTTTCGACTTGTAGACCAGCAACAGACCGCGATCCTGCCACTCGCACTCGACTCGCTCGCTGGCCATGAATTCGCGGTAGAGACGCATCGAAGACGCCAGCAACGCGTTGCGAGCCACGGCCGTGCGCAGCATCCGTTCGGTCGAACATTCGCGAGAAAAACGGAACAGCCATTTCCACAGCGAGGGGTCGAATCTCCAGGGAATCGACAGCGCGGCATCGGACTTGAACAGCGACGGCAACGTTTTGGTCACGACGCCCGGACCGGACAACGGCAGCGCATGACTCGGGCAAACGAAGCCGCAGTTCCCGTGTGACGCTCCGCTCCCGATGCGATCTCGTTCCAGCACGGTGACGTGCCAGCCGTGCTGTTGCAAATACCACGCGGACGAGCAACCGATCAGGCCGCCGCCAATCACGATTGCCGAACGGTGCTCAGACATCTTGCGATCCGATCCGTGGGATGCCGTGTCGAAACGGGTCTGCCTCGTCAAGCACGAACGTTGTTTCGCCCGTCACGAAAGCGCGACCCGTTATCTCCGGCGTGATGCCGTTTGGCGAGTCGGTGTAACGTCCTTCGAAGACGCTGCCGACGATGGATTCCTGCCGCCACACGTCGCCCGGTTGCAAACGTCCGTCCGCAGCCAGACACGCCAGCTTCGCGCTCGTTCCGGTTCCGCACGGCGAGCGGTCATATTCGCCGCCGGGGCAGAGCACGAAACTGCGGCTGTCGGCTTTCGATGGATCGCTTGGCGGTGCGAACAATTCGATGTGGTCGATCTCGGCGGCGTTCGAACCGCAAACGCCTTGGTCCCGCAACGACATGCTGATCCTTTTAGAGCGGGCGGTCAGCGTTTCGATATCGGCGGGATCGAGACTCGTCACGGCCGTCAGGAAGAACCAGTTCCCACCATAGGCCACGTCGCCGATCACGATTCCGTCGTCGGGCACTTGGACTTCGACGTCCTTTCGAAACCGAAAACTCTCAACATTCGTGATCGACACGGAGCGATCTTCGTGCAGTCTGGCGGAGACGACGCCCACCGGTGTTTCGAACCGATGTTCTCCCGCCGCGATGCGACCGCGATAAGCCAGGGCCTCGACCACGCCGATGAAGCCGTGTCCGCACATGCCCAGATAGCCGACGTTATTGAAGAAAATGATGCCGACGACGCTCGCGGGATCGACCGGTTCTTGCAAGAGTGCCCCGACGATCCAATCACTGCCGCGCGGCTCAAGAATCAGCGTCGTCCGCAACCAGTCATTGCCGTCGCGCAGGATTTGAAGACGCTCGGACATGCTGCCCGAACCCAGATCCGGCCCGCCTCGAAAGACAACGCGAGTCGGTTCGCCACCCGTGTGGGTATCAACGGCTTCGAGTGTTTGCATCGGTGTGTTTGCTTCCGCAGCAGAATTGTCTGGGTGAACTCGCCGATCATCGATTGTATTGGCCATTCAAGCCCGATCGGGCGGAGCGGTTCCCGTTTTCCGGCGACGAGGGCATATCACGCCGGACGACAATGTCCGTGCCGGTCTCTCTTGCGCGACGCACGACTTGCTCGGCGGTTACAACAAAGGCGGCATCGTCACGGAGGATTTCGAGTGAAGCGAAGTATCCAAGCTCGGATCGTTGCCCGACAGTGTCGGATCGAAAAAAAGCTTGCGTCAAAACCACCGCCACTCCCAACAACGCCAAGTTTAAGGTCGCGCAAAAAACGAGGGCCACCATCTGGTCCTTAATTCGTTGGAGCCTCATATGATCGGTGATCAAATCGCTCCCGAGTGTGGCTCGTTTAACTTTAACCGCAGTGCCCGAAGGGCCGCGCGTTTTCCATGTGCCGACACGCGCGGCCCGTTGGGCACTGCGGTTAAACGAGTTTCGCTTCGCGGTCATGTATCGCGATTTGAGCTAATGCGGCGTCACCTCGATTGAGGATTCGTTTTCGCACACGTTCCTTGCGACTTTGCGGCTCGGCGACTTTGCGTTAAACCGATTTACGTCTCTGATCTACAACACGGAATCGAGCGGCCGCAGCGGTTCCGTCCACGACCTGGAAACTCGACATGAATCGCGATGAACTCCTCAAACGCATCGAACAAGCCGCCCGCGACAAGGCCACGTCGTTATGCCTTGAGGAATGCGACATCAAAGAACTGCCGGCGGAGATCGGCCAGCTCAAACAACTCACGATGCTCGATCTCGGCGGCAATCAACTGACGGAACTGCCGGCGGAGATCAGCCAACTCACACAACTCACGACGCTCCAAATCGACAACAACAAACTGACGTCTCTCCCGTCCTGGATTGGACAGTTGAGCAAACTTGATGGGTCAGCCGTGGCCCGGCAGTTATTGGCAGGCTGGAGATCGAATGCCCGAAGTGTTTTCAAATGGTGTCGGTGAGCGAATTGCTGTTCGGCCTGCACTGGACCACGGAAACCAAGTGCTGGAGCGTCTGGATGAACTGGCCACCAAGCAACAGGCCGAGCAGATTCTGGACGACATCAGCGACCTGCGGGAACTCACGCAGCGGCAGTTCTTGACCTTGTTCAACGCGGAACAGCGATTGTCGGAATCGCACTGCCCGCGCGTGTTTTCGCTGCGGTCGAAATCGAAACGCAAACTCCTGGCTTCGAAGTGGGACTTGCAGATTTACTGCGAAGCCCCCGGCAATTGGCATCCAGCGACAGAGGGCAAACAGCAAGGTCAGTGTCAGATCAATGAACCGGCGCAATGGATGAACACGCTCGCCCCGTGGGTCCGCCGGCTGATGACCGTGTTCAAGTACGCGTCGCACTTTGCGGATCCCGTGATGGGCTACGCCGCGGCGGACCTCAACAAGGTTGTCAAAGATGACATCACGTTGATGAAAGCTCTCATCGACAAGCTCCCCGACGTGACAGCGACCGAGGATCTGAAATCAGCTCACGGCTTGGCCGAATCGGATCGAGCCCACCGCACGTCGGACGGAGCCTCGTTGCGCGGCCTGCGGAATTTGCTGACGGAGCTTGACCCACAGCAGGAGTGGGGCGGTCTAATCAAGACGCTCACACCGGAAGGCCATCGCCTATGGCT
>JAQBZS010000835.1 GCA_027622115.1 Planctomycetota bacterium
GGTTGATGAGATGAAAGCCGGTAGCTTGTCAGTCGTGCTTCCACCGACGCGGGGTCGGTGGAGAGCACAAGAATCCGGTAGACTCAGGAACTTTGAACCGGATGTGCGTTTCGCCTGCGAAGCAAATTATCGCGACTGATGATGATGAATCGGCGCGTTCGTGAACGGCGTCGATGCGGATTCCGATTCGGTGACGGGCATTTCACTATCGACGTGCTTGACCTCGCAATACGGGCACGGGTCCGAGTAAATGATTCGCCCGCAGCGAAAGCATTCGTGTGGACCCGCCAAGATTGGGCGTTCCTTGAATGCCTGCGTGATCATGTATGCGAACACGCCCATCGTTATGCAGATGAAAATGGCCGACGCTTCGTGAAACTCTTGCCACAGGGCATACACGATTGTGGCGCAACAAAAGGCGTACAGAGACGCGTTGCGCCAGCGACGCATTCGCAATTTCGATTCCCGCGCCAGCACATCCAAGCGATGATTGAATTCGGAATTCATCAAATCGAGTTTTTCGCGTTCCAGGTGCGCGGCTTCGGCAACTCGGGCTGATTTCAGCAGCCGATGTACGCTGTCAAGCACTCGATAGGCATCGTCGAAATCGAATTGACCTTGGTGTGCCCATCGATTTCGGAATTCGCGCAGTTCACTGACCAGGCTGCGGTCGCCGTGACTCAAGCGGCGGCGAAAGACCGAATTCCACTGGTCCCACATCACTGTCAGCACGCTGTGCGCATCCCACTTCAAGGCACCGGTGCCGTCACGGTCCCGAAAACTCGTCCGCGCGGCGTTCGTCCAGCGGTCGCCATACGCGCTCTTCAATTCGGCCTCGACGAACGGCTGTACGCCTCTCACCAGCAAATCAAACGCGGTTGCGATTCTTTCGTGATTCGAGCGCATGGATTGGGCCTGGGGTTCGGAATTCAAGCGAGTCGAATTCACACGATCACACTGCCACACCTCTTCGGAGGCGTTGGGCCCGGCAGTGGAAGCGGTTGAGTCAACAAAGTCGCGTAAAAGCGCCGTAGGATTCTACGTCAGGCAAGCGTGCGTTCCCACGCGGCAGCCAGTGACCTCTGAGATAATTGGCATCAATTCCGAAGACTCGGGGGACTGAATCGATTGTGCGGATCATGCAGGGGAAGACTTGGCAGAAATAACGAATCATAAGAGGGCCGGAACAAGTTCCGTGAAGTTCCGACATGGACTTTCAACTGCGGATTTCGAACCCAGTCGTCGCGACCCCACCCGAAGATGACGTGGACATCGGCTTTACCAACGTCGCAAACAACACCGACGGGCTGCCCGGCATGACACTCCCGGATACGGTCGAGTGGAACGTTCTTGAGTAATGTGGATCGATATGCTCTGCTCTGTTTCGTGGGGATGATCTCCAGTCCGCCACTCCGTTTCTTGAACTCAACGCCGGCCGGACCGGCCACCGGATTGACCGCTGAGATATCGCCATGACAACGCTGTATTACTATCGCATTCTGGGCCAGGAATTCGGGCCCGTGCCGCTCGAAGGCGTGCAACAATTGGTCGCGTCCGGACAGTTGGGAAGTCGGGACGAGATTCGTCTCGACGGGGAACCGAACTGGCAGTTGGTCGAATCGACCGCGGAATTGACACCGCAAGCAAGCTCCAGTGACTTCGCCGACTTCTTGCCCCCTTCCGCCGCCGAATCGGTGCCCGATCGATTGAGTCAGTGTTATTGCGAAAGTTTGGGCCAAACGCTGGGCCCCATGTTGCTATCGGACTTGATTGAATTGGTCCACCAGGGCGACATCGGCGGTGAAGATCGAGTCAAGATCGGCGAGTCCGGTAAGTGGGAAGCCGCCAAGGACATCGCTGAGTTGTCTGAGTTGTTCGTGGACGATTTCGAACTTTCGAGTTCCGTCGATCAGGCGGCGCAAGTCGCGCCGTCGCCGGTTGTCGAGAAACCTCGCAAGCCAGTCGTCAATGTCCCGGCGACCGCACCGCCACAACAGGCTGCTCCACCACCCATTCAAGCGCAAGCCGCGGTTCCCGAAGTCCAGATTTCGCGATGGTTCGTGAACGTCTTGGGTAACGAATACGGCCCGGTGGATATGGCCGGCATGAAATCTTGGGTCGAACAAGGGCGTCTGGCTCACGATTCGGAAGTGCGCCGCGAAAACGACACGCACTGGATTCGGGCCGATACGGTGGACGGGCTGTTCGATGTCTCCAGTCAATCGACGACGGACGCCGCCGGAGATGCGATGGACGCCTTCTTGGACGAGGTGCTGTCTGAACCGGAGTCACCAACGTCGACCGCCACCGCACAACCCGCGACGCCAACTTCGCCCGCGGACTCGACGTCGCCGACCGCCGCTCGATCGAGTGCCGATTCGTCCGAGCAACCGGCGTCGACCGCTTCGATCCTCGCCCAGCACGTACCCCGACCGCCGATCGTGGCCAAGCCGGCCGTGCGGCGAGTCGCATTCGGCGATCAGATCAAAGAGAATTTGCAGAAACCCGTGGTGCAAGGCGGCCTGGTTCTCATCGTGTTGTTCTTGTTGTGGACCGTTTTCCCGCTAATCACGCGCTTATTTTCGCCAAGCGATAAGTCCGTCTACGATCGACTGCTCGCGATTCGCGGCGAACTGTCGCAACTTCGGGAAGCGGGGAATGAAGCAGCCACCGAGTCGTTTGCGAAAGGCGTGCTGAGCGAAGTGAAGGGTATTGGCGATCAATTGAAAAACGCGGGAGCGGGTGTGGATCAGCCGATTCAGCAGCATCTCTTCTTTGCCGCCGCGCATGATCTCCTGCCGATTCTTGAGAAACCCAACTCGACGGATGAAGAACTCGAAGACGAGTTTGATCACAATATGGCAATCGCGCAGCGCCTGATGAATGGGAGTACTTTTGACGAAGCCGTCGCCGCGGAAGAGAAAAAGCGGGAGAGCGACGAATAAGGCGAGCGGCCGGCGCTCAACACGGATAGACCTCGCTTGTTGAATCACCATGAAATCATTGAGCCTATTGCTGATCTTGAGCACGTCGACCATTCACGCCGATGTGCCTCCGAAGTTGCAGCCTTGGCTTGCGTCCCCACAGCCGTGGCATCGCGACACCGACGGCCCGATCGTGTCACTCGGACAGGCCGGCCGCTTCGACGATACGCACATTTTCGCGCCGATGGTTGGGCTCGAACATGGCAAGTACTCCCTGTGGTATTGCGGATCGACCGGACGAGTTGCCGAACGCGTCTTCGACATGGGGCTGGCCACCAGCATGGACGGTCGCCGGTTCAAGAAACACGTTGCCAATCCCGTCTATCGATTCGGTGACGGCAAGCATTCCGTGCTGACACCCACGCTCTTGCGTTCCACCGACGGGGCGACGCACCGCGAAGACGGCAAGCTGAGAATCTGGTTTAGCTCGACATGGTTCTCCGGCGGGACGGGAAAACACACACTGCATGAAGCGTCGAGCATGGACGGCATCCTCTGGTCAAAACCGTCGCCGCCGTTGCTTGACGACGTCTATGCGCCAACCGTCATCAAGGACGGCGAGACATATCTCATGTGGTTTATCGATGTGTCTCGCGAACCGTGGATTGTGCGACACGCATCCGGGAACGACGGCCGAAAATGGGTCGTCACGCCGGAGCCGGTGGTCGTCGTTGATCAAGCATGGGAACGGCAGCGACTCTTCTATCCGACCGTGCTGAAAATCGACGGCGTGTACCTGATGTGGTACGGCAGTTATTGGTCCGCGCGACCCGGGTCGACGGCGCTGGGCTTCGCAGTCAGCGTGGACGGCTTGAAATGGTACAAACATGCGAAGAACCCGGTTCTCACACCCGATCCCAATCGACCGTGGGAGTCGAACTACGTGACCAGCCAATCCGTCATGCGGCTTAAGGATGGTTCGTTTCGCATCTGGTACGCCAGCGGCAAGCAGCCGCCGTTTGTCAACAA
>JAQBZS010000836.1 GCA_027622115.1 Planctomycetota bacterium
CTGCTTGAACGATTTCCCGTGTCAACCCGAGATTTTCAACACGCTAAGTTGAACACGAGCCCGACTCAATAATTCCCGTCAACCAAAGTGACAATGAACCATGCAACTTGGAGCGTTTGAACTTGCAACGATTTCCGGCGGTCGCATGTGGTTGGACGGCGGGACGATGTTCGGCGTGGTCCCGAAGACTCTTTGGAGCCGGATGGTCGAATGCGATGAGAAGAACCTCATTCCGCAAGCCACGAATTGTCTGTTGGTCCAAACTCCCGACCGCTTGGTGCTGATCGATACGGGCTATGGTTCAAAGCTCACCGAGAAACAACAGCGAATCCTCAAGACGGACGTTGGCGATCCATTGTCCGCGAGTCTCGACGCCGTGGGTGTTTCCGTAGACCGGATTGACTTGGTGATTCTGACGCACCTGCATTTCGATCACGCGGGTGGATCGACTCGCCGCGACGACGCCGGTGAACTCGTCCCAGCATTTCCCAACGCCGAATACGTCGTACAGCGAGGTGAATGGGACGTTGCAGCGGCGAATCTTCCGGAACTTCATGGTGCCTATTCCGCAGATGATTTCCTGCCGTTGCGTGACAGCGGGCGACTTCGGCTTGTGGAACCCGATGAAGAAATCGTGCCGGGATTTCGGGCGCGAGTGACGCCCGGGCATACCGAATGGCATCAGTCGATCGTCATCGAGAGCGATGGTCAAACCGCCGTGTATCTCGGGGACTTGTGTCCGTCGACGCACCACTTGCCCATGGCTTGGTGCATGTCTTACGACATCCACATGTTGGAAACGCGTCGGCAAAAACGACGGCTGTTGGGAGAAATCGCGGACAACGGCTGGCTGGCATTTTTCGACCATGATCCGGCCTGTCCCGTCGCCCGCATTGAACGCGACGAGACTCGCGAGTTTCGAATCAAAAAACTTCCCGAATGACGCGACCGCGAGAAATCGGGAACGGTCGATTTAACGTGTCGTGAACTTCGGTCTCTGGTCCGTAACCGAGACAATGGAAGATTGTGGACGCCACATCGGCACCAGTCACCATGCCGTCCACCGCGTAGGCGGCGTCGCGATCCGACGAGCCATGCACCGTGCCGCCCCGGACACCCGCTCCCGCGAAGGCCATCGAAAAACAATGGCCCCAATGGTCCCGACCGGCATTGGCGTTGATCTTCGGCGTGCGACCGAATTCGCCGATCCACACGACGAGCGTATCGTCCAGCATCCCGCGTTCTTTGAGATCCTCCAGCAACGCCGAATAGGCCTGATCCATCATTGGCATCAGGAACGACTTCAGCGACTCCGCGTTCTTGCTGTGCGTGTCCCAGCCGCCTTGATTGGCTTTGTCCTTGATTCGCGTCCAGTTGATCCGCACCAGCGACACACCCGTCTCGACCAGCCGCCGGGCCAGCAACACGCTTTGGGCGTATCGGGAACGTCCGTAGCGGTCCCGCGTTGCTTCCGATTCCAAGTTGATGTCGAACGCTTCGCGAGCACGGCTTGCCGTCAGCAGATTGATGGCCTGTCGCGTGCCTTCGTCATACTGCGTGCTGGCGGCGCTCTCACCAACCGCAGCCACGTGACGTTCCACTTGTGCGAGCAGTGAGCGTCGGCGATCGAATCGCACCTGCGAAATGGATTCCGGAAACGACAAATCCGGGATGCGAAAGTCCTTGCTTGAGGGATCGCAGTGCAACAGCCACGGGTCGTATTGGCGTCCGAGGAACCCGGCGTCTTGTCCCGGCCACGGGAAGTTGCCGTCGTTCCAGATATGTTCGGGCACGGCCACGGTCGACGGCAGCCCGTTTTTGTCACGGTGCAGATAGCGCACGATGCTCCCCAAGGACGGATACAAGTTGGGGGCTTTCGCCGTGACGCTTTCCCGGCTGAGCGGTACGTGCGGCACGCCGGTCAGCATTTGGTAGCCGCTTGATGAGTGCGAACTGTCCTTGGTAACGACGGCTCGCAATACGGCGATTTGATCGGTGAGCAGCGCGGTCTTGGGCATCAATTCGCACACGTCCAGACCCGGCGTGCGGCTGGGAATCGTGCCGAACGGCCCGCGCAAGTCGACTCGGCCTTCCGGTTTTGGATCCCAAGTCTCCTGTTGCGGCGGACCACCCGTCAGCCAAAACAAGATGACTCGTTTCGCTCGCCCGAACGCACCGACGGCATCCGGCGCGGGGCGACTGGGGACCGCCTGAACATGGCCGGTTCCGAAGAATGTCGCGGTCGATGCCAGCGTGCCGATTCTCATCCACTCACGACGTGACAGGTCGTCGTCATGCGCGTGTTGATCGATGAAATGAAGCGTCATCTGTGTCCCAATTCATGAAAGAAGCGGATGCCACGACCGTAGGCGAGCGGCAAATGAAATCGTACCTAAGGGGGGCGTTCGGCACGAGCATTGCCTGCCGCGATGGCACGACATGCATGCATCGGCACTTTCAAGCGTTCGCAGGCGACAATGATTCTCACGTCCGACGGCCATGCAAAGTCGGCAACATTCGCCCACCCATGACTTTATGCACGAGTTGCGGTAGAAGTTTCTTCTCGACGTTGCCCCCGACTGCTGGCGAAGATTCAAGCCCCGCAGTTCGGAGCAACGTCTTCTAGTTTGCGTTCAAAACTTGGGTGTGACCGAGTGACACAAGCCCCCGCTCGTGAACCCGAAGCCGTGGGCGAACGTCATGCGTGAAAGATGGTGTACGGCTTCCACGAACTGTTCAACACGCCAATCGAGCGTTGAAGCTATCTGAAAAAGGGGTCTGACCCTCTCCGGCCTCAGTTTTAGCCGGGGTTTAGCGAGGCCTCCAAAGGGTCAGACCCCTTTTCAGATAGCTTCTAAAAACAATCGACGATCACAAATCTCAATTCACCAATTGCCAGGGGTGACCCGGTGAGACACCTTCGAACTTTGCTCGAACTCTCGACAACCGACGTCGAGGAAATCTTAAAGATTGCCAAGGAAATCAAAGGTAAATTCAAAGCCGGCGAACGCACCGTCGCCTTGCCCGGTCGCGTGCTGACGCAAGTCTTCGAAAAACCGTCGCTGCGGACTCGCACCAGCTTTGAAGCGGCAATCATCCAGCTTGGTGGGTCCAGCATTTTCATGAGCTGCAAGGACGCGGGGCTGGAAGGTCGCGAAGCTCTGGGGGATGTGTCCCGCGTGCTCAGCAGCTATTCGGACGCCGTGGCGATGCGGACGTTTTCGCAGCAGTTGATCGAGGACTTTGCGTCGTTTTCATCGTGCCCGGTGATCAACGCCCTGTCGGACGACCGGCACCCCTGCCAAGCCCTGACGGATGTGTTGACAATCGACGAGACCTTCGGGCGACTCAACGGTCGGCGGTTGGTCTACGTGGGAGACGGCAACAACGTCGCGGCGTCGCTGGCCATTGCGTCGGCGATGCTGAACATCTCGATGGCAGTGTCCGCTCCCGAAGGCTACAGGCTGAACGCCGGGTTGATCGCCGAGTTGCAGCGGAAGTATCCGGGCTGCGACATCACTCACATTGACGACCCGCGAGTAGCAGTCAAAGACGCGGATGTGGTCTACACCGATGTGTGGACCAGCATGGGTCAAGAGACCGAAGCGAAACAACGCGAGCAACTGTTTGCCCCGTTCCAAGTCAACGCCGCCCTGCTGGCGGCGGCTCCGGATTCATGCCGCTTCATGCACGACTTGCCGGCACATCGCGGCAAGGAAGTCACCGACGAAGTCATGGACGGCCCCAAGAGCATTGCTTTTCAACAGGCGGAAAATCGGATGCATCTTGCCAAGGGCCTGCTGGTGTGGCTGCTGGATCGACGGCGCTAAGCTGAGAACGAGTTTGTCACATTTTGGGGGATTGCGGTCTGGCTTACGAATTTCAGATTTGGCGGGCAGTGGACTTTGGCTTCATCAAGAATGTCAAACCGCCAAATCTGAAAGCCGT
>JAQBZS010000837.1 GCA_027622115.1 Planctomycetota bacterium
ACGACGAGCAGGAGCGGAAGCGGCGACGGGATGGTTGATGAGATGAAAGCCGGTAGCTTGTCAGTCGTGCTTCCACCGACGCGGGGTCGGTGGAGAGCACATAGAATCCGGTAGACTCAGTCAAATTGAATCACTGATTGCCCACAGCACGTCGATTTCACGAAAACACTGTCCGAGGGCTTGGCGTTCATTCGCGAGCTTGTTGCAAGAATCGTTCGAAGCGGCTCTTATTGGCTGCGAATTCCTGACATCCGGCAGTCTCGAAACTTCTAATTGGTCGAGCGAATCCATGCTTGGTTTTCCGGTTGAATTACTCCCACACCCTGCTTCGCGGCGAGACGTGTTGCGATTCGGAAGTGGGCTCGGCCTTTTGAGTTCGCTGTCGGTGGTGAAGTCGGCGTGTGCCGCCGGGGCATCCGCCATTGCGGATCGGCCATCGACCGCTTCGATTCGCTCGTGCATTGTGTTGTTTTATTACGGCGGACCCAGCCATCTCGATACGTACGACATGAAGCCCAAAGCGCCGGAATCGGTGCGTGGCGAGTTTGCGAGCATCGAGACTTCGCAGCCCGGCTTACGAATCTCGGAACACCTTCCGCAGATGGCTCGCGTGATGCACAAGGTGGCGCTGGTTCGCAGCATGCATCACACGAATCGACTCCATGATTCCGCATCGACAGAGACACACACCGGCCGTCAGGGGCCGAACGGCGATCGCGAAGAATTCGCGGTGATGGACCAGTTTTTCCCGTGCCACGGCGCGGTGCTCACCATGTTGCGGTCCGGCGAACGACTGAACGTGCCCCATGCAATGCTGCCTTGGCAGTTTCACAATGTCGTGACCACGCCGTGTCAGGGCGGCGGATTCCTGGGACACCAGTTTGATCCGCTCGTCGTGACCGCGGATGCCCGGAAACTGCGATACCAAATGGATGCGTTGAATCGACCGACCGAACTGACGCTGGATCGAATCTCGCAACGACGCGCCTTGTTGAGTGGTCTCGATCTCAATCCGACGTTGGCCGGCCATCCGGCGGCGTTCGGGGAATTCCGCAACAAAGCTCACGAGTTATTGCATTCGACGACGTTGCAACAGGCGCTGCGCATCGAAGAAGAAACGGGAGCCATGCGTGAACGCTATGGGACTCGCGAGCCCAAAGCGGTTGCCGGTGACGGCGCGGCTGCCAACGCGGCGGCTCGAAACCTACGAGGCCAAAACTTATTGCTGGCCCGACGATTGGTTGAAGCGGGCGTGCGATTTGTCAACGTGCACGACTTTCGCCAACAGGGGAAGAACTGGGACTCGCACCGCCAGAACTTCCTGCAACACAAACGCTATTTGTTGCCACAAGCGGATCAAGCATTGGCGGCACTCATCGAGGATCTCGACGATCGCGGACTTTTGGATTCCACATTGGTCGTCGCCCTCGGTGAATTCGGGCGAACACCCAAGATCAATGCGGGTGCCGGACGAGACCACTGGCCGGACTGCTACACGATTCTGCTGGCGGGCGGCGGAATCCGAGGCGGAACCGTGTTCGGATCGAGCGACCGCCTGGGCGCGTATCCGGCGACGGAACCAGTAACGCCGGCCGATCTCGCCGCCACAATCTATTGGCGATTTGGTATCGATCCACGAACGGAGATGCACGACCAAACCGCTCGCCCCTACCGAATTGCCGACGGTCGACCAATCACGCAGATCTTCGGTTAGCTGACGGTCAAACGACTACGGTAAATCCGCATCTGCCTCACGCCTCAATACAGATTCAATGCCATTCGGCAGCTTCATCGGAACGATGACATGACCACAGACACGCTTGTCAAAGATCACTCGCGATCCTTTCACGAAAACAAATTCGTGTACCCAGTGCTGTCGCGCCGCAGTCGAGGCATTTCGATCGGCGTCAACTTGAACCCGGACAAGGTCTGCAACTTCGATTGCATTTATTGCCAGGTCGATCGCGTCAGTGAATCCGAGACGCGTTTCGTGGAATTGGAGCGATTGACGACCGAACTCGACGCGATGTTCGAGTTCGTCGGCGGCGGCGAGTTGTACGCCGACGAAAAGTTTCGAGACGTGCCGGTTCCGCTGCGGCGATTGAACGATGTGGCGTTTTCCGGTGACGGCGAGCCGACAACGTTTCGCAACTTTGACTCGCTGATGTCGACCGTGGCCGACCTCAAACGTCGGCATGGGTTGGACGACGTCAAGATGGTGCTGATCACCAACGCGAGCATGTTCCATCGGCCGGTTGTTCAGCGGGGACTCGAAGTTCTCGACCGCAACAACGGCGAGATCTGGGCTAAGCTCGACGCCGGCACCGAGGAATATTACGACCTCGTGGAACGAACGCGGATTCCGTTCCGTCAAGTGTTGGACAACATCACTGCTGCGGCCCGGATCCGACCAATCGTGATTCAAAGCCTGTTCATGCGGATTGAAAACGTCGCGCCCTCGGACGACGAAATCGCGGCGTTTTGTGATCGACTCAACGAATTCACCACGGCTGGCGGTCGGATTAAACTCGTGCAGATTTATACGATCGCACGGCGGCCGGCCGAGTCTTTTGTGTCGCCGTTGAACGACATCGAAATCCACAAGATCGCCGCGACCGTGATTTCGAAGACCGGATTGCCGACGGAAGTGTTTCAATAATCCATCATCTCGCCGCTCAACTGGATGTCCTCACCCGTGACAAACGTCGTTGAAATCCTGAAGTCGCTGATCGCCATTCCCAGCGTCAACCCGATGGGGCGAGATCTGACCGGCGACCAATTCTTGGAAACGCGGCTCACCGAACACCTCGCGCACTTCTTTCGTGATCTGGGCGTGCCATACGAGGTGATCGAAGTCGTTCCGGGACGCTCCAACGTGATTGCCCGCTTTGACGCGTCGCCGGATCGGCCGACGGTCGTGTTGGACGCGCACCAAGACACCGTGCCGGTCGACGACATGATCATTGATCCGTTCGATCCGATCGAAGCCGACGGTCGGATTCAGGGACGTGGATCGTGCGACGTCAAAGGCGGAATGGCCGCAATGCTGGCGGCGTTCGCGAGGTTGGTCCGCGAGAAACCGGCAGATCGAGCCAACGTGGTGATGACGTGCGCGTGCGACGAAGAAGCCACCATCCTCGGCATCAGCGATCTGGTTCGACTTTGGGAACCTGGCGACATTCGCAGCAAATTGCTGTCCGACGCCCCAGACATGGCGATCGTGGCCGAGCCCACCAATCTGCACGTGGTGGTCGCTCATCGCGGAGCCACGCGGTGGACGATTCGCACGGAAGGCCGAGCCTGCCACAGTTCGGACCCGGACCAGGGTGTGAACGCGGTGTACCGCATGGCTCGCGTATTGACCGAGTTGGAGAACTACGCGGCGAATCTGAAGCACATCGTCGCACCGCATCCGCTGTGCGGGTGCGCCACATTGAGCGTGGGAATGATTCGCGGCGGCATCAGCGTGAATACCGTGCCCGCAGAATGTGAAATCGAAGTGGATCGTCGGGGCATCCCCGGCGAGGACGGCACGCACATTCGGCAGCACGTCATCGACTATTTGTCGGAACGGCTCCCATTCGAAGTCCAACACGGCGAACCGTGGTTGGTCGGACTGCCGCTACCCGACGACACCAACGGCGAACTGGCCGATCGACTGTTGGCGGTGATCGAACCGGTTGCGGGGCCGCGCGAAAAGATCGGCGTGTTCTACGGAAGTCACGCGTCGCGATTCGCGGCGTCCGGCGTGTCGGCGGTTGTGTTCGGCCCGGGCTCCATTCAACAAGCCCACACCAAAGACGAGTGGGTATCCATCGACGAGTTGCATTCCGCTTGCGAGATCTATTATCGCGTGTGCGCCAACTTGTCGACATGCGGTCGATGATCGCTCGTTTAACCGTCAGCCGCAGGCGTACGCGTGCTGCGAATGACGACACGCGTCCGCCT
>JAQBZS010000838.1 GCA_027622115.1 Planctomycetota bacterium
GACCGAAGACGCACCACCATCACGGTTTGCTTCGACAGCACCCTACGACCATGAATAATCCGCGCTAGAAATGAAAAGTGAAAAGTGAAAGCGGCGAATCTTGGCGGACGAACTTGTCACTGTTGCTTCGGTGGATATGTTGCAAAAGTCTGTAACATGCTCCGCATCGAATTGAAGCCGTCACACTTCCAAGTACGGACAGGGGAATGAGGCACTCGCATGGCTGACTGGCAAAAAGACCGTGGGCCGGCTCGACGTCCCACTCGCGATTGGCAGTACCAAGGTCAAAATCCGGGCTCGGAAAAGCGGGCGCGTCGAATCCAAATGATCTTCGGCAGCTTGCTGATCTTGGGGCTCAGCGGAGCCATCATTTACTTCGTGACACGAGTCGGCCCGACTCCAACGACTCGGCTCGTGCTGGTTGCCATTGCCGATTATGGAAGCCGACAAATCCCGCCCAACCCCGGTGCGATCAAGGACCGGGATCAACTGGAGGCAGCCACCAAGCACGCGTTCAATTCGGTCAAACGCTTTGACGACGTGAGCACCGGTCGTTCGATGTTGAAGGAATTTGACGACCAATTGGGGCAAATGGAAGAAAACCAACTCGTCATGTTTTGCAGCATGCACGGGCTGGTCGTGCCGGGCGACAAAGGCACGACATCCGGCCACGCGGTTTTGCTGGCGCTCAATGCAAACGGGGACAGTCTGCAAACGCAGAAGCGCGAAGACGTGGTGCTCGTCCGCGATTTACTGACCACCGTGAAGAATCATGCGGATAAGAAGGTGTTGCTGCTGTTCGACATCGGGCGATTGGATCCCGATTGGCGGATTGGGCACCTGTCGAACGACTTCAGTCGTCAGCTTCAATTTGAAATGGACGAAATCAAAGTCCCGAATTTGCGCATCATCTGCTCTTCGGGACGCAACGAAACCAGTTGGTGGAACCCCGAAACCAAACAATCGGTGTTCGGCCAATTCGTGGCGTCGGGACTCGCCGGCGCGGCGGACCTGGATCAGAGTACGCGAATCGAAGTGAACGAATTGCTGCGCTACTTGCAGTCCAACGTCGCGGAGTCAAACCGTGGACGGACGCAGACGGTGCAGTCGTTGGGTGACCCGGATTTCTCATTCGAAATCGTGGCGGTGTCCGCCAAGCCGGAAGTCGGTGAAGACGACGCGAACGCTGAAGAGTCGGACGAAGCGGCAGCCGAGACCGGTGATGCCAAGTCGGCGAGCGCCGTCGCGGCGAAGACCGGCGATGCCGAAGCGGCCGAGAAAGAGCAAGCGAAGAAAGCGGATCCCGCTGCTGTGGCGGTCAGGTTGGAGGCACTTTGGGATCGACGCGACAAGCTTCGCCCCGAGCATCCTGAACAAGTCATGCCGCATCGCTGGCGGTCCGTGCAGTCCTATTTGGTTCGCGGCGAGCGACAGCTTCGAGGCAACTTGCCGATCGAGGCGTCGAAAACGTTGGAACTGGCCGCCGAATTGCTCGACGGCGTGGACCAGTCCCTGAGTGCAGCCAGTCTGTTTTCGCCGAACACGAGACTGAGGCATCACTCGTTGACCACTGCGAGGCTCTCGAAAGTCGAACCCTTCAAAGATGGTGAAAAACTGATCGCGAAACTGGGTGAGATCACCGCAACTCAACCGGAAGCGGGTAAGCCGGATCCTGCCCAGGAAGTCCGCGATTTGATTGCCAAGGATGAAGGCAAGCCCAGCGCAATTGTTGCCGCCACGCAATGGGTGGTGGACCGGATCAAGAGTGCCAAGAACCGCGATGACATCCAGTTCCTGAAATATGTCGTGAATAAAAAATTAATGGGGGATCCGTCCGAGTGGCCTCTTGAGTTGTTTATTGCCAAGCGGTGGTCGGATGCTGCGGGGGCCACTTCGCTGGCATGGGACATGAACAAGTTCCACGAGTTATTGGAGCTGATGCAACGGGCGGAAACGTTGCTGTTGGAAGTTGGCACTGAAGCATTGCCGATTGCACGACAAGATTTGGTGAAGGCCTTGAAGGAACTGATGGCGGCGGAACAGTGGCTCTGTCGAGGGAATGATCAATTGAGCAGACAAGCTCAGTCGCATCTCAAAGAAGCGCGTAGTTTGCTGCTGAAGATCGACGAGCCGAACGGGCACGCGCGGCTGTTCACGGCGACCGTCCGATTGCGAGACCAACTGCTGGCGGAACTGCCGGACTATGCCGACTGGATTGCCCGCCTGGCGGAAGTCGACAGTGACCGCAAACTCGATTGGCAGCGATTGATCGACTTCGCGGCGGCCTGCGAGAAATCCGAGACGGATTCCGCATGGCGAACGGGTCATGAGTTGAAGTGGCCGCTTGACGATGGTCCGTCCGGCGAACGCGAACTGTTCGACTTGATGTTGGCGACGCGCCGTCTCACTTGGTTGATCGAGGAGACACGGACCGCAGACGAAGCCGAATCCGCTCAGAAGCGTCGCGAACTCTTCAATGCCGAGAATTCGGTGCGATCGCAATGGACGGCGTTCAAGAAAGCACGGGACACGGAACTCGAAAAACTGGAAGCCCTCGATGCCGTCATCGCCAAGAATCAACGCGAGATCGAACAAGCCCTGTTTTTCCCGTGGATCGATGCGAAACGTCGCACCAAACTGCGATTGAAGTTGCAACAGAAGCCGATTGAAAGCGATTCGTCGAGTGTGCGGGAAGCCGGTATCTGGAGCGGCTTGTGGGGGATCCACGTGCTAGGCCTCGCCAGCTTTGATGAGGTTCAAACTCCTCGATTGTGGCGACAGTGGGGCTCCTTCGTCACCACGATTTCCAAGTTGGAGGAACTGCCGAAAGACTCCGGCGAGCGTGCGACGGTCGAGCGCGCGATCGTTTACGAGCGAGCCGGCCTCGGCGTGGCACTTAGCGTTGGCTGGTCGCGAATCGCAAGCGAGTTGGATCGTGGTCAGCACGAAAATCCGGCCCTCGCGGATCGGATGGGGCGGATTGTCAACGGTATGGATTTGGCGCAGGCCGACGCGAAAAGTCGATCGAAGGCGGACGAAACGGTCGTGGCGACACGTAAGAAGTCGTTCGCGGATTGGATGGCCGTCCAAGGCCGAGCACAACAGGCGGCGGAACGACTTTTCGGTTTGGAGTCTCCGTTGATTTCGCAAATCGACAAGCTGTTGCGGGATATCGGTTGGAACGGAAATGTCGAGAGTTTCTCGGCACACGTCGGCATCACATTGAATGACGGGAAACGCGAGGTCGACCCCGCGAGTGATCGTCAAGCGACGCTCAGCATCCAATTGCCCGACGTGGACGTCGAGAATTGGAAGTTGCAGTTCAAGCTCCAACACGCTTCGCTCAGCCTCAAGGATGCGAACAGTGATAAAGTCTGGCCGATTCCGGTGAATGGGGTCTGGCCAATTCCCAAAGGCAAGAAGCGACGCATCGACATATCCGTGAAGGTGCCGGAGAATTTCAATGAACCGCAGGGCGCGGTGGTCGCACTGATCGGTCCCGACGGTCTCCCGCGAGACATCCATTCCTTCGTCGTGAATCAGCCATTCGACCCCAATCAATGGCGAGTTCGCTTCACGACCGCGGAAGGCAAGGATTTGTCGAATTCGCGCATTAACGGTGGACGAAAACTGGAACTTCCACCGTTCGCGATCGAGCCCCTGGAGTTAAAAGCCGTGTTGGAAACGCCCGCGGGTGTCCAACCGGTGAAGGCGGAAGTGGTCGTTTCTCGAATGGACCTGTCGAAGCTTGAGTGGGAAGAAATCGCTCGCACGACCGTCGAAGTACAGGCCAACGTGAAGGAGACGCCGATTTCGATTTCGCTACCGCCGCCGCCGGCCGACGACGGAGGTGCCAAAGTCAAAAGTGGACCGGTGTCGCTCGAAATTTCGTCCGGACTGCTGTTTCGAATCGAAGCGGCCGGCAAGGAGCCGATTCAATACGTCA
>JAQBZS010000839.1 GCA_027622115.1 Planctomycetota bacterium
TCGGGAACGCCAGCATCCCCGCAGACAAGGCGAAGATTCCCTTCATCGAAAACTCCAACGGCACGCCGCGCGAATTGCAGCGGATGGAGCTGGACCTGCTCCGCGAATTCAACGTCGCGCGGATGGACAAGACCGGACCCGACGATCAACTGGAAGCTCGCATCAATTCGTTTGAATTGGCGTTTCGCATGCAAGCCGCCGCGCCGGGATTGCAGGACATCAGCGACGAATCGCAATCCACGCAGAAGTCGTACGGACTCGACAACGCCAAGACGAAAAACTTCGGCCGACAATGTTTGATGGCTCGGCGATTCATCGAGCGGGGCGTGCGGTTTGTGCAATGCACGCACAGCTACAAATGGGACCAGCACGGCAATTTGAAAGGCGGCCATTCGAGCAACGCGATGGAAGTCGATCAGCCGATTGCCGGGTTGCTGAAGGACTTGAAAACTCGCGGACTACTCGACGACACGCTCGTGCTGTGGGGTGGCGAATTCGGTCGCACGCCGGTGGCTCAAGGAACCGACGGTCGAGACCACAACCCGCAGGGGTTTTCGATGTGGCTGGCGGGCGGCGGCATTCGCGGCGGCTTGACCTACGGCAAGACCGACGACTACGGCTACTACGCGGTCGAGGACAAGGTCCACTTCCACGACCTGCACGCCACGATGCTGCACCTGTTGGGCATGGACCATCTCAAGCTGACCTATCGCTATGCCGGGCGGGATTTTCGGCTGACGGACATCCACGGCGAAGTGGTCCACGACATCATCGCGTGATTGGCCCGTCACAATCGCCATAGCCGGACTGACGTGGCACGAATGCTACCAGCGGCGCGCTTTTTGATTTGCATTCCTTGAACCAGCAGATTTCGCCAAGCCCCGCGTGGCAATTTGGCGATATTGAGCAAGGAATCGGTCTCAAACAGTTTTGGGTTTCTAGGCCAAACTTCCGGGTTTCGCAAATCGTGCGTTCCACGCGCGGATTCGCGATCGGCCGGCGGCGAATGTGCTCAATTTCGCCGGCACTCGATCAACGAGAAACGCATCTCCGCTCGGCCCACGCGAGCTGGAATTCACGCGGCAACAACCCTGAACTCTTCTGTCGACACGACACAATTTAAAGGAGCGACTTGCATGACAGGAAGCACACATGGTTCATTGAGCCAAGAGTGGAGCGAGCAAAGGCGATTTTCCGCGGCCATGTTGGCTGTCGGTTTACTCGTCGGGTTTATCGGGATTTACCTCATGGTGGTCCGTCCAATGAAAGGACGGATGGACGTGGTGGAATCTCGGCTGCTGAATGTTGACCGGGAAATGGATGACCTGGTGGGATCTCAGGATGATGTTTGGAAGACCAACAATTTGTTGAGCAGCTTGAAGTCGCAGAAGCTGGCTGTTGATGGGGCTCGCGACGCCATCCGCACGATTCGCCAGTTCCGCGCCGAAATTGAAGCCGAAGCCGTTAAGACTGAAAAAGCAGTCTCGGCGTTGGAACAGATCGCGATGCTGCAACAAAGCGTGATTGGTCAGCAGGAAAAGACCGCGTCCGCCGAAGTGGCGTTCTCCGGTTTGGTTTCGCTGCAACAATCACTGATCGAAAGCCAGGCCCGTTCGGCGAAAGCCGCCGACGCCGTGGTGGTGCTCAGCAAACTGCACGACGACACGGTTTCCGCGTCGCTGAAATCCGACGAGTCACGTCAACAATTGGCGCGATTGGTCGAACTGCAACAAGCATCGGTGGCCCAAGCTCAAGCCACGCTCAACCAATTGGTTGAATTCAAGGACCGAGCGGCCAAGCGAACTGAAAACGTCGCCGCGGCCGACAAGTCGCTCGATCGCCTGATGGCTGTTAAGGATCGCATCAATGTGGAATCTGCATCGATCGACCAAGCCGAAGCCGGCTTGAACGGTTTCGTGAATCTGAAGAACGAGTTGATCGACGAGTCGGACGACGTTGCGGAAGTTCGCAACTTCACCCGCCAGTTGCTCAGCTTGAAAGATGAACTTGCCCTTCGCGGTTCGAATGTTGCCGCCACTCGCCAGAAGGCACAGCAACTTCTCGATCTCAATGACGAAGTCGCCGGTGCACATCAACTGGATGTGGCTCACAATAACCTCGGCGAACTGTTCGGCCTGCAAAACAAGCTGATCAGCCAAACCGGCCGAGTCGCCGATGCAGTCGAAACGCTGGATGTGTTGGCCGACTTCCAACGCCAGTTCGATGAACATGTTGCCTCGCTGGACGGCATGCGACGCACGATGGTCGACATCATCATGATGGAGAATTCGTTCAAGCGAGCGATGGTTGTGCTGCAACCGATCGTTGAGCTGAGCAACCTGCGACATCTGAGTGGTGCGGAAGTCCGCGAAGCAGCCCGTTCGATCCTGAATCAACGGGAAACGCGGATCAGCAGCAAGTCCATCAAACGGACTCCGCTGACCGACGCAATTCGACCGGTCAGCGACCAAACGGCGAGCGGCGTCCGCGAAAAGTTGGTGCCGACGCCGATCGAGCCGAGCCTCGATGCCGAGAAGATCGAGACGAAGTAGTTTCACCGACGCCTGACGGTGAATGGAGAAGCAACTCTGAGTCGCAGTTGAGAGTGACGGGCAAGAGTGCCCGTCTTACGCTGAGAGTGATCACGATCGACATCCAAGACTGACGGCGAGATAGCTAGCCAAGACGAGCAACGTGAACTGAGTCGACGGCGAGGCGCGAGAAATCGTGCCTCGCCGTTCGGCGTTTGTGCATCACCTAAGGCTCATCCATAGCTTTCGTGATGGAGCTGACTCCGCTCGACACCGATGGACTGCAATGCCGCGATCACGGACTCCAAAAACCGGGGCGCGGGATCGAGACCTTGCTCCTTGGCGAGCTGCCGGTCGTATTTCGTAATCCCCGGTCCACACACGAAGAAATGAGCGACCGATGCATCGGGAACCAGATCGCGAATGAGCGACTCATTGACCCGGCCGGCAAAGACATCTCCGTCGAATTGCTCCATGTTCCGCTCGCGCGTCAACGCGTGGACGACCTTGAGCTTGCCCGGATATTGCCGCTGTAATTCTTCGATCCGTCGTCGATAAATGACATCGTTCCAGTTCTTGTTGCTGTAGATCAGCGTGTGGGACAGCTTCATGTCCGTGGCCAACGCATGTTTGATCATGCTCATGTTGGGTACGACTCCCGAACCCGCAGCCACATGCACCAAGTGGTCGGTGCGGGATTCGATATCCTCGGGAAGCACATACGGGCCGGTGAAGCCCGTGATGACCATCTTGCTTCCGGCGTCGATTCGATGAACCAAAACGGGAGACAGGAGTGGCGGGAACTTGGTTGATCCCGAAACGTACTGCTCTTCCTTGATCGTAATCGCCAAATACTTCTCGTGTGGGGCTGAGTAGAGCGAATACGCGCGAGCCGTTTCTTTCTTGCCTTTCATGTCTTCCAGATAATTCGTCCATCGCTCCAATGCGGGAAACTGATGCGGATCAATCGTGACGAAGTGTCCCGGTTTGTAATCCAGATGGTCGTTGCCGGTGAACAAGATCAGTGTTGTGGTGTCGTGCGTTTCGCGAATTCTTTCCGCGACCATGACTTCAAATTGCTTGATGCGCTTGCGGTTGTCTTGGCTCATGATTCCGATTTGTCGAAGAGTTTCCGTTGATGAAATTCGCGGTGGGGTGTTGTCGAGCGTCGATCTCGCCCACGGTAGCGAGGACCGCTTTTCTCTGCTATCGATGCCGGTTTCGGGACAGAGCGGATGTTCGAACTTTGCACGCCAGTTTGCGAAGGTGAAGCCAATCCGCATCGGACTCGAAGAACTCAATTCCCAACAGACGGTAATGATTGGGCGACCGCTCGGGGGACTTTATACCGAACCACTTGTTCAACCAGCAATTTATTCATTCCTGGCCGATACATTGTGCTCAGATATGGCGG
>JAQBZS010000840.1 GCA_027622115.1 Planctomycetota bacterium
ATTTATCGGACCACCAATGTCGTCTAGCGGACCACCAGTGTCGTCTAGCGGACCACCAGTGTCATCTAGCGGACCACCAATGGCGTCTAGCGGACCACCAATGTCATCTAGCGGACAACCAAAGGCCATTTTTTGAATGGAAATAGTAGATTTGTGGATTGATTGGTCTCTTGGAGTGGTTACTATTGGGATTCGCTCGTCAAGCGGAAGTCTGGGGCTTTCAAACAGGGGGAAATGATGCCGATCACGGACATGGGGTCTTATGTGACCACGGGGCAGGAGTTCGATTCGCACTGGATTGAGGTCAATGCGGATCGCGTGGCCAACACGTTGCCGGTTTTTGTGCTGCCCGATGCGTACGCGCGGACGAATCTGACGGCCGATGTGGCGGCGGTCGAGGCGGCGATTACCTCGCAGGAGAGTGCGGACAATGCGCTGTCGATCGCCGCGAACGGCCGCGACTCGATGAGGGTGGCCTTGCGGCAGCGGATGATCGACTTTCGCAAGCTGGCCGACTATCGGTTGAAAGGCTCGGTTTATTCGACAGCGTTGCAGCAGACTCCTCAGGCGGAAGCCAGCGAGCAGAAGATGCTGCGGGCTCTGGACGACATGGCGGACCTGTGGACTCGGATCAATGCGGATAGCTCGACGCCGAATTTCACTCCGCCGCTGGTGTTTGCCGACGGCTTCGCGTTGGCGGCGTTCCAGACGGCCGTGGCGGCGCTGCGGACTCGGTACCGGGCGGTGGTGGACGCGGAAAACGACGCGCGGATTGGTCGCAAGCAGCGGGATGCGCTCCTGCAGCCGCTGCGCGACCGCTTCGTGGCCTACCGCCAAGGGATCGAGGTCGAGTACGGCGAGCAGCACGCGTTTACGCAGTCGCTCCCGGACGTCTATCCGCAGGCCGGTTCGACTCCCGATCCGGTGACGGCGGACGGACATTGGGACCCGCTCGCCCTGGACGCCGAAATTAACTTTACCGAATCCACGAACCCGAACCTGGCGAGCTATAAGATTTACATGTCGCGCAGCGCGACGTTCGATGCGAGCACGGCGACGCTCATCGCCACCCTGCTGGCCCCGGCGAGTCAGCACCGCACCACCGCCGGCCTGGAGAACTCCGGCGACACGGCGTCGTACCGAGTGGTCGTGGTACTGAGCACCGGCAACGAGTCCAGCAGCAACACCGTGACAATCACGCGACCGTAAGGGAAGTGCGTGTGCGCGGCCGTAAGGGAAGTGCGCGGCCGCAGACCTCGCACAGCACGGCGGGGACCTGGGCACCGGGCGATTGCTCAGGTTGGCGAACGATCGAACGCCGATGGTTGTGTCTTCGGGGCGGTGAATGCACAATCAGCGTTCGTTGATTGAACTTCCTTGTCGTCATGAAACTTTGCCACTATGGGAATCACTGGGCACATTCGTGCCTCCGCTGGGTATCTGGTGCGAGTCAAGCTGCGCCGGCAGTTGAGCGGGTTTTTGGAACAGACCAAGAACTGCCAGCAGGCTCAAGCGGACGTACTGGCTTCGCTGTTGGAACTCAATCGCGATTCTCGGTTCGGGCAGGATCATGGCTTGCTGGAGATTAAGACTCCGGCGGACCTGGCGCAGCGGATGCCGGTCAACAATTACGAGTTCTATCGCTCGTACATCGACCAAATGAAAGCGGGCGACGAAACCGCGCTGCTCGGACGGCAGAACCGGCTGATGATGTTCTCGCTCAGCAGCGGGACGACTTCCGATTCGAAGTTTATCCCGATCACGAACCGGTTTTTCAGCGACTACCGACGCAGTTGGCAACTGTGGGGCATCTCGGCCTATGACGATCATCCGGCTCTTAAGCGGATGAACATTGTGCAGCTCAGCAGCGATTACGATCGGTTCAAGACCGACGGCGGCACGCCCTGCGGAAACATCAGCGGCTTGGCGGCTGTGATGCAGCGACCGGCCGTCAAACTGCTCTACACGTTGCCCGTGGCTCTGGCGAAGATCGATACTCCCGAGGCCAAGTATTACACGGCTCTGCGAATCGCGCTGGCTGATGACAACGTCGGCATGATCACGACAGCGAACCCCAGCACGTTGGTGCATATGGCTCAGATGGGAGACGCTTGCAAGGCGGACCTGATCCGAGACATCGCGGATGGAACGGTGAATTCTCGATACAAGTTGGCAGACGACGTGCGAGCCATGCTGGCGAGAAAAATCGGCAAGCGAAATCGGCGACGTGCCCAACAGCTCGAACAAGTGGTGAACTCGACCGGCACGTTGTACCCGAAGGATTATTGGCCGACTCTGCAATTGGTGGCTGTCTGGACGGGCGGAAGCTGTGCGGCCTACTTGCCCACGTTGCGAGACCTTTTTGGCGAGACGCCGGTGCGAGACCACGGGCTATCGGCCAGCGAAGGTCGCATGACGATTCCACTGGGCGACGAGTCCCCCGACGGAGTGTTGGACGTCGCCTCGCACTATTTCGAGTTCATCCCGGAAGCCGAATACGGGAGCGACAAACCGACCGTCCTGGGTGCTCACGAATTGCAGGCCGATCACAACTATTTCATTCTGCTCACCACGCCGTCTGGGTTCTTCCGTTACGACATCTGCGACGTGGTTCGCTGCACTGGCTTCTACGACACGACGCCGATCTTGCGGTTCCTGCACAAGGGGGCTCACATTTCGAGCGTGACGGGCGAGAAGTTGTCCGAGTCGCAAGTCGTCGAGGCCGTGCGGTCCACGCTCGACGAATTCCAACACCGAGTCGATTACTTCACGCTGGTTCCGACGTGGGGCGAGCCGCCTCGATACGAGTTGATGCTGGAGTCGTCCGAACTTCCCGGCCACGAATCGAAGGCTCGGTTCGAGCAGCGCGTGGACGCTCGCTTGTGCGAACTCAATTGCGAGTACGAAGAAAAACGCGGCACCGGTCGACTCGCCAGCGTGCGGATTGCCACGCTCAAGAATGGAAGCTGGCGACTGTTTGCCGCTCAACGGCAGGCTCGGCTCGGCGGCAGCATCGAGCAGTACAAACACCCCTGCCTGCTGCCGACTCTGGAACACGCCGCCAACATGAAAAAGCAATTCGAATTGCAAAGCGGCGAGTAGAGTCGATCGGCAAGCGATCGTTCGCGAGGTCAGGCAACCAAAAAAAAGAAACCCTGACCGAGTCGATCAGGGTTTCTTCGTTTCTACTTGCTGTCTAAGGCTGGCTCGCTGTTACCAGTTCTTCGGATCAAAGTACCAGAACCATTTGTCGGTTCGAGGTCGGAAGTTCAAGCTCCAGTAACCGTCGTCCCATTCCATTTGGACTTGTCGCCAGCCGAGTGGAACTTGTGGGTACGGATGGAACGGGCCGATGTAAGGCCACGCACTGGCACTGTACTCGGTTGGGTAGCTCACGGCGGCTGAGTTCGGATACGCCGCATAGCTGGGCCAAGCGTATTCCGGCAAGTGAGGCATGTCGTAAGCCATGTGCGACGCACCGGCTCCGCCGTGTCCCTGCATTGGTGGAGCTGGCATTGGCGGGATCATCCCACCTGCACCCTGTCCGTAACCACCTTGGTTGTATCCGACCTGCTGAATTGGAGGACCGCCCATCGGTTGGTTGAACTGAGATCCGCCGCCGCCGAGTTGTTGGTTGAACTGAGGTCCGCCTGCTCCGGCGACGACTCGCAAGTTGTTTCGCACGCCTTGCACGCCTGGGCCAGCTCCGGCGATGGCTTCCGCCATTTCCGACATTTGAGGATGACTGACGGCACCGCTCAAAGTTGCGACTCCGTTGTTGAAGCGGACTTCGATGTCTTCGTTGGCCAACGGACTGCGACCGATCGCTCCGGCAATCATCTCGGCCATGCCTTGATTGTTGCTTGGAGAAGGTACGCCCGGCATCCCAGCACCCGCACCAGCACCAGCACCAGCACCAGCGCCAGCACCAGCACCAGCACCG
>JAQBZS010000841.1 GCA_027622115.1 Planctomycetota bacterium
TTCGTGATGCACCAGTTCTTTCTTCAAGGTCGCGAAGAAGCTCTCGGCCGGAGCGTTGTCCCAGCAGTCACCACGGCTAATCTGAGAGTTTCCAAAACCGAAGCGCGTGCCAAACACTTCCGGAATTCCTGCGCGGCTATCAACGACCGAACTATTCGCGCACCTGTTTCACTAGTTTCGATACCGAGGTAGAGATGATGTCTTCGATGCGACCGTCCCAGCGGAATGCGGGGCGGCCGTATTCGTAGAGATTTGATCCCCCTTCGTAGCCACCTTCCTCCCACACGCGGCGCGAGGGGATGTACGAGATCATGTCGTCAGCGTAGCCCATGACCCACGTCCCTTCTCCGAACTCCCGCTTGAATCGGAGTGCGTAATCGACCACCGTCTCGGCACCCATGCCGACGACCAGCATCTCCTTGCCAAGCTGCCAGGCGTGAATCGGATAGGGATACGCCGACTCGAACTTCTCACCCGCGTCCAGCTTTTTCAGCAACCGGCGTGACCAGCGGCCTTTGATACCGGTTAAGTCTTTTGACAGCTCGGTCAGTTCGTCGCGGGTGACATTCTTCAGGTAGGGCAGATCGACGATCTCGAACGCGGTACGAAGCCCGGATGTCACTCGTTTGAGGGGTTTCTTGAGAGCTTCCTCGACTCCGACGGCCAGCATGTGTCCGTACTTTTCGCACAGTTCAACCTTGCGGCGGGGCAACGGGTTTTGATCGCCGCCGCACGTGTTGACGAACATCGCGGTCGTGCCGGGATGAGCGTGCTCGATTTCAAGCTGTGCGAAGCCGGGATAGTCACCGCACCAGGTCAGAAAACTGAGCGTTGTTGGATGGCAGGCGTAACCGAATAGCACCGCTTCCAATTTTCCATCCGGTCGAGTCACCGTCAGCACGGGCACCGCATGATCGACAGGCCCGACCAGCGGCGTTCCCTTCGCGATCAGGTCAGGCACGTCCGCCTCACGATTGTTGCGACGGTTAACGGCGAACGTGGCTTTGCCTTCGCCGATCTGCAGGTTTGCGGGAGCCAGCTTTGAAAGCGACTCGCCGACCATCGCGACCGTCTTCGTCACCATCGCGGCGGTGTATTCTTCGACCAGAGCTTCCTGATCGGATTCGACTGGGTAATAGTCGATCAAGTCATCGCCGAGTCGTGGTCCACAATGGTTGTGCGAGAACGTGAACATGACCTGAGTGCGTTCCAGCTTGAATTGTTTTTGAAGCTGTTCGAAGACGCGGTCACTCATGATTTTGGGGACGCCCTGAAAGTCGCTGGTGATCAGGACTGCGCGATGTCCGGCGTTGTCTTCGAGAGCCAGGGCTTTCATCCACAAATCGTGGAGCTTGCCATCGGGAGCTCGCTTAGAACCGTAGCCGGCCAGCCACACCGATTTTTCTGGCGTGATAACCGCTTTCGCGACTCCGACTTTCCAGTCGTAGTTTGCAGAATCGCCTGTGGGTGCCGATTTCTCCTGAGCGGCAATGCTGTCGAACCTTGCTGCGGCGGGCAACAGCGAACAGACCACGAACGCGATGGTTGTGATTGTGGCGCGAACGGCGAGTTGATGCTGTTTCATGTCAGGCTTTCGTAGCGGTGATAGTGACGAATCGTCTCGATCGTTCACTTTTTCTCGAAGAACTCTTTCGGCAAGTCCAGCGACCAGACTTCGCTGGAGAGCGGCTGCGCGTGCCCACCGGCGATCCACAGCTTGTCCTGAAAGACAAACACCGAATGCTCATGGCGTTCCTTCCAGATCACTTTGGAGACGAGCCGTTCCCAACGCTTGCCATCCCGAGAACACCAGACATCCCCCCAGTTCGTCGATGGGTTGTTCGACCAACCGCCGATCACAAACATGTGGTCTCGGTAGACGGCCGCAGAAAACCACAATCGCGCGTGCCACGGAGCAGCTTCCGTTTCCTGAGTCCAGCGAACTCCGTCGGCGGAAGACCAGACTTCGTTGTTCGCGTGATACTTTGGAACGTAGTTCCCACCGCCAAACAGGTAGATCTTGTCGTTCAGCACGACCGCCTGATGATAGGCGCGGGGCGACCACTCGGCGGCAGCGGTTTCTTGTTTCCAGACCTTCCCGTCGGCGGACGACCAGACATCATTCTTCAAACTCTGGTCGTCGCCGAAATAGTAATTCTCGGTTCCGCCCAGCATCCACATCCGGCCACAAAATTCGACCGTGGCTGCCGCGATCCGAGGCGACCAACCCGCCGCATCCGTCGTTTGTTCCCACTTCGCACCGTCGGTCGATGACCACACCTGATTACTGGCGGAGTGACCTTCCAGCCGCCCGTTGTACCAGCCGCCCATCATCCACATGCGATTGTTGAAGACCATCGACATGGGCAGATCGCTGTGAATCCACGGAGCCGATTCTTCGACCAGCTTCCACTCGCGGCCATCGGCGGACGACCAGACGTCGCGGGGCGGGGCGGCAAACGAATTGAACCAGCCACCCATGACCCAGAGTCGATCGCGAAAGACACATTCCCCTTGCGAATCGCGAGGCTGCCAGCCCGCTGCTTCACTCACGCGAACCCAATCGGGCGCGACGCGATCCTGCGCCGGCAATTCCGCCGACAGCAAAAATGCCGTGACTAATCCCACCACAGTCAATTGCCGCACAAATGCGGATTCGATTGTTTGTCGCTGCACCGGATTCAGTTTCATGGTTTGTGACTCCCTATGACGCACGCCTTATCCTGGAAGTGTGCTCGAACGCTCCTTGACGACGAGAACGCAATCTAGCCGGAACCGAGAGTTGCAAGCAACGAGGACACTACCCGAAACGCGATGTTTGGTCCGTGGCCTGGAGCGAGCCGATTCCGTAGGCACCGGTTGATGAGTTAGCTTTGAGTCATTCAACAACGGACTTACGCGATGATTTCGTCGATCGGTTTGCCGTGGTCGATGTCGAGGCGTTTGCGTCCGGGCAATTCGAGCTCTCGCGAGTCAAGCCCGAGTTGCTTTAAGATCGTGGCATGGATGTCGGTGACGTAGTGGCGGTGCTCGACGGCATGGAAGCCGATTTCATCCGTGGCACCGTGGACCACTCCGCGTTTCAAGCCGCCTCCAGCCAGCCACACGCTGAAGCCGAAGATGTGATGGTCTCGTCCATCGGAACCTTGCGAACCGGGCGTGCGGCCAAACTCAGTAGCGAAAATCACCAACGTCTCGTCAAGTAATCCGCGCCGGTCAAGATCTTCCAGAAGTCCACCGACGGGTTGATCGACCGCTCGAGCATTTCGCTCGTGATTCGCTTTCAGGCCTCCATGAGCATCCCAGGCTCCGGCACCGCCCGCTCCGTGTTGGATCTGAATGAATCGGACTCCGCGTTCGACCATCCGCCGAGCAGCCAGCAACTGCGTGCCGAATACGGCGCAGTGCGGCTGGTTGATCCCATACAGGGCCTGTGTGTCCGCAGTCTCTTTTGAAAAATCCACAACTTCCGGGATGGATTGCTGCATCCGGAAGGCGAGTTCGTACGAGGCAACGCGAGCCGACATCGCGGCGTCGTTGGGATACTCGACACTTCTGAGCGAATTGAGGCGTCCGATCAAGTCTCTGCCCACCGCTTGTGCTTCTTTTGAGAACGCGCGCGCGGGGCGGCTGAAGTCCAGAGGGTTGTTGGGATCGACCAGCAGCGGCACGGCGTCGTGAGCCGGTCCGAGGTAGTGGCCGTCTCGCTTGTTCCAAATTCCCGGCGTGTTGGGTCGTAGCGAATTCGTCATCGCCATCGCCATTGGATACAAAGTGCACCTGGTCGGCTTGTCGTTCGACAAAGTTTGCTGGCTGATGAACTTCTTTCAAAATCTGCCGCTGCGAAAATCGCCGGTGGACGCGTTGTTGAATCAACTGGCTCGGCATTGGTCCGCCGAATCCGAGAGGTTCTTCCATTGCGAGACGAACGCGGCGGGACCGC
>JAQBZS010000842.1 GCA_027622115.1 Planctomycetota bacterium
GTGAGCGTCTGAAACAACTGTTTGACCAAGCCGATGCGAACAAAGACGGCAAGTTGAGCAAAGACGAAGTTCCGGCGTTCTTGAAAGATCGGTTCGAACGCATCGACTCCAACAAAGATGGTCAGCTCGAACCGAAAGAACTCGAAGTGATGAGGGAACAGGGTGGCCGAGGTGGTGCTGGCGGTGGCGCAGGTGGACGACCTGGACAGCCCGGCGGCCAAGGTGGACGACCTGGCGCCGAAGGCGGACAACCTGGTGGTGCTGGTGGCCGACCCGGACAGCCCGGCGGCGAAGGCGGACGACCTGGACAAGGTGGCCGACCGGGCGGCGAAGGCGGACGACCGGGACAGCCCGGGCAATCAGGTGGCGATGGTCAACGACCAGCTCGACCAGGTGCTGACAACTAGGTGGTCGCGCTGACTTCGACCTAAAGCGACACTCCAGGCCCAGCACGAATTCGTGTCTGGGCCTTTCGTGTACCAGCATCGGGAAAGCTCCGCTAACGCGAATTTCAAACGGTATCATTGGTCTCGTTCGAGTCTCTCTCAGAAACAAGTCAACGACGTTACAAGTCAACGACGTTAATGGTCGCTCAAGTCAAGGAGACGCTTTAGTGAAAAACCTTCAGTATGTCTTTGTTGCAACTCTAACATTGATGCTGAGCTGCAGCGCGTCCGCTCAGCCAAGCCGCACGCCGCAGGGACAGGGGCAGGCGCAGGCGCAAGGACAACGACGCGAAAACCCGGTGGTCACAGCACTCGACAAAAACGGCGACGGCGAAATCTCGGCTGCCGAAATCGAGAATGCGGCCAACGCTCTCAAGACACTCGATAAGAATGGCGACGGTCAAGTCACGTTTGACGAAATCCGCGCGCAGGTCCAACCCGCTGGAGGCAATTTTGGCGATCGTCCGGCTCCGGAAGCTGGCGGCCGACCTGCCGGTGGCGGCGGACCTGGTGGACGCAGCACCGGCAACGAAACGCTTGGCAGTCTCAAGATCGGCTCGAAGATCCCCGACGTGAAATTCTTCGACGCAGACGGCAAAGAAATGTCAACTCGCGATCTGCGAGGGAAGTATGCGGTGTTGGTCTTTGGTTGCCTGACCTGACCCCCCTTCATCCGAAACGTCCCCAGTTTGGAGACGATACATCTGGATTACCAATCCAAAGGCGTCGACGTTTTCTTCGTTTACAAATCGCTCGCGCATCCGGAAGGCGGGTCCAACAACTACGTCCAGCCATTCACACTCACCGAACGCTTAATGCACATTGCCGAGTCGAAAAAGACGCTGGGTTCGACGATCCCGTGGATTTGCGACACAATGGAAAATGATCTCAAGCATGCGTTGGGTGACCGACCGAATTCGGAATTCGTGATCGATCCCGAAGGCACGATCGTCCGCATTCGAGGTTGGAGCAGCCCCATCGATCTGCGAAACGACATGGAAGAACTGGTCGGCAAAGTCGAGAAGCCGACGCAAGTTGCCGATCTGAATTTGAAGATCGACCCAACTCCCAAACCGGCGGCCAGCGGAGTTGTCCCGCGCGTCAAATCGCCAAGCGGAATGCAAGCGGTACTGGTGACTCCGCAGGAAGGCAAGAACCCCTTCTATGTGAAGTTGCGCGTCGAAGTCGATCAAAACGTCCTGCGTGGTGAGAAGGGCCAAATGTATCTCGGCTTCCATTTGGATCCGATTTACCACGTCCATTGGAACAATCTCGCGAAGCCGATTTCGTACTCGGTCAAGCCTGCAGGAAGCGGTTCGGCGACTCCAGCCGAAGCCAGCGGTCCGAAAGTAACCGTCGAGTCCGACATCGACCCGCGCGAGTTTCTCGTCGAGTTCGACCCGGCCAACTCGAAGGACGAATTTGAAGTCACCGTCAACTATTTTGCCTGCAACGATGAACAAGGCTTTTGCATTCCAGTGACCCAGGTCTACACCGTCAGCTTGGAGCGCGATCGAGACGCCGGCAGTCCACGACGACCTGGCGGAGCGGGCGGTGGACAGCGGCCGGGCGCAGCAGGCGGCCAACGACCTGCTGGAGCGGGTGAAGGTCAAGGACCGAACCCAAATCCAGATGGTCAACGGCCCGCGGGACAACCAACTGGCGGTCGCAACGGCATGACAGCCGACCGACTTTTCAGCTACGACGCCAACAAGGACGGCAAGTTGACCGTCGATGAATTGTCTGGCGGGATGAAATCGAATTTCGCTCGGATGGATACGAACGGCGACGGAGCAATCGATCGAGCCGAAGCCGAAGCCGTCGAACGCCGCTTCAGCTCGCAAGGGGCAACTCGTCCGCCGCAATAAGCGACGGTGCTACAACCAAGAAACGTACGAAGCCCGAGTCTTTAACGACTCGGGCTTTTTTGTTAGCTGCGGTGCGGGCCCCTGGTTTGGATGCACGTTATCCACGTTGCGTTTCGCCAGAGGAAGTCGTCGCGGAATGATTGCACGAGTTGGTTTTGGTGGCCGGGGGTCCCACCCGCGTTCATTGCCATGTTGCCACCGTCCATCGGGATGATCGCGCCGGTGATCCACTCGCTGTCGTCCGACGCCAGCAACACGGCTAGGCCCTTGATGTCGCTCGGTCGGCCCATGCGTCCGGCTGGGATGCCGCTGAGGAATTGTTTTTCCAGCGTGGGATCTTTTTCCATGCGAGCGATCAGGCTGGGGTTCGTGACTTGCGCCGGAGTCACGCAATTCACACGCACGCCGCGGTGGCTCCATTCGGTGCTCAGTTCACGAGTCATCTGAATCACGGCCCCCATCGCCATGCTGTAGGCAATGTGGCCTCGACCGAGCGCCGTGGAACTGGCGAGCGATCCGATATTCATGATCGACCCGCGACCTTTCGCCAGCATCCGACGTCCGGCCTGCTGACACATCGCGAATCGGCCCACGACCAGGTTTTGGAAGACTCGATGCAAGTCGTCGATGGTCAGGTCTTCGGGCTTGGCCAAGTGGCCGTCTCCGGCGATGTTGCCCAGAAAGTCCACCGGGCCGAGTTCTGCATCGACTCGTTCAAAGAGTGCCGCAATCGCGTCCGGGTCCGAGACGTTGGTGTCCGAAGTCAAAGCCGTGCGTCCGAGTGCTCGGATCGTGTCGGCCGTTTTCTCGGCACCGGCCAGATTTCGATCAACGAGCATCAAGCTCGCACCGGCCTCGGCGACAGCGACGGCCGTCGCTTGACCCATGCCTTGAGCCGCTCCGGAGACGACAGCGATTTTTCCTGTGAGGTTGAACATGGCGAGGGTTTATCGTCGAGTGTCGGTGGGAGGGTTGGAAAAACTCAAAGCTCAAAGCTCAAATGACAAATCAAAAATCAACAGCGGCACGATCTTAGTCTGAAACACCAAGGCAGTGAAGCACACGTAAGAGACTCTGCAACGGATGATGCCAAACCCAGCGGCTTGGGTTCGGGCAGGTCGGCGACTTCCCACTTCGCCTAACATGACGACGGAAGCTCGTCGTTAGGTACTCGACGGAAGCTCGTCGTTAGGTACTCGAGGGAAGCTCGTCGTTTGATAGGAGCTGATTAGCTTGGTCCGGATCGCTCATCGGGCGGTCACGGTCGAGCGATCTTGGTAGATTGTTGTTTCGGACACGTAGCCAATTGACGAATCCAATTACGCCTTCATTTCGTACCGATGTTGCCAATGCCTGAATCCAATGCTCACTTGCCGGCGGTCGAATTCGAAAACGCCTACTTGAAGTTGCTCGACGAGGAGATTTCGTCGGAGCAATTCGTGCGTCGGGCCTTGCAACAATTCGAAGCGGACTTTCGCATGACCGCGCTGTTGGCGTTGGCGGATTGGAGTCGGCTCGAACTTGTTTCTCAAGAATTGTTCGAGTCCATCGCGTCTCTGCAACGACCTTCTTGGGGGACGTGGAACGGGTTGATTGCTGGCCTCAAGAAGGCTCGCAACGGA
>JAQBZS010000843.1 GCA_027622115.1 Planctomycetota bacterium
CGGCGTCTCGGCGGTTCGTTTCGATCAGGAATTGTGCGACCAACATCGACGCCGCCAGCGATTGCGGATGCTGTTCCGCGAACAACCGCACCACGCGTTCGGCGGCCTCGGCTTGCCCTTCTTCTCGCAAGACCGTGGCGTCCGCCACCATCAGCAAGACGTCGTGCGGGAAACGCTCGCGGGCGGAGCGGATGTGTTTCCGCGACGTCTCAATGTCCCCTTGCCGGGTGTAGTACCAGATCAACAAGCGTTCGCACTTGACGGCGTACGGGCCGTTCTTCAGCGATTCCAGCCACGGGCTAGCTCGTTCCAATTCGCCCATGCCCAGCAGTGCGGCGGCTTGTCCGAGATCTATCCCCGACCGTCCGCCGAACACGCGTTCCAACCATTCGCGGTGAGATTCGTTCAAGGACTGCCAGCCGATCCGTGCCAATTCGAGCGTCTGCTGGGCGTCGAACCAACGCGCTTGCCGCAGGTAAAGCTGCGCCATGGGCACGTGGATCAGTGGATCGCCGGACATGACGGCTTCGGCGGCCTTGAGATCGTGTTCGGCGTCGGCCAGCCGATCTTCACCCAAGGCGATCGTGGCACGCAGTAGGTACGCCCAGCCAGTGCTGCCGTCCGTTTTCAAGAGCTGTTCGATCAAGGCCTCGGCATCGACCGGTCGTCCCGCCGCCAGCATGTGTTGGCTGGCAAACAGTAAGAATCGCGATTGCTCGTCCGGCGTACTGCGGAGCAGCGACTGCATGGAATTTGCAGGTTGTTCGGCGGATTCCACATCAAGTTCCGCGGACTTCGCATCAACCGCCATTCGCGCAGCCGTCGATCGCAAGATGTCGAACGCCCGTCGAGAATCGCCCGCCGTGAATGCGGCTCGGGCAAGCTGCTCCGCCACAACCGGCGGCGGATTCTTGATGGGTTTGCACCATCCGACGAACCGCGCGACTCGTTGTTGATGCCGTTCCTGAAACCCAGCGTCTGACGAGAATGTCCGAGTCGCCAGCAGCAACCGTGCGATCCGCTGCAGCATCAACATGTGGCGATCGGGTGCGTCCTGCGCGTCGCCGATTCGCCAAAGCGTGAGCAGCGTGCTGTCGATCAGCGGCTCGTCCGGCGGTTGTTGCCCGGCAAAACCTTGTGCGGCATCGATCAGCTTGAAGAACGAATCACGATCCTGAACCAGCAATTCGTTGAGCGACGATTCATGCCCGCCCGCGAACGTTTGCAAGATTTGCCGCAAGAACTTGCGGGTTTCGTCGCGATCTTGCCGTAACGAGTGATACCTTAAAAACAGCAAGGCGTGCTGCATGGTGTTGTCGCCCGCCTGATTCTCCAACTTGGTGAGCCAATGTTGGGCCTGATCAAGTTCGCCGGCGTCAATCGCTCGAATCGCGAGCAGCCGGAACGCCAGATCGCCGGAATGTCCCGCATCGACCAAACACTGGGCGACGTCGGTCGCATCGCCGATTCGTCCGGCTTTGAACAGCGCCGACATCAGCAGCGTGTTGATCGACTGATCCTTGGGCCGCCGCGCGGCGACTTCCGCGAATTGCGCCAACGCTTCCACGTTGGTCGCATAGTTATCGGCGTCTTCCGGGTCGGCACCGGGTTCCAGCGACAGCCGGACCAATGCCATGCGAGCGTCCGTGTCGTCCGGATCGAGATGGATCAGCTTGAGGTAATACAGCCGGGCGGTTCCGGGATCGCCGTCCGCGATCGACTGGGCCGCCGCCGCGCGGATGTCGTCCGCAGTCACCGATTTGACGAGATACATTCGGACGCCGACGAAAACCGCCGTGCCGAGCACTGCCAAGACGAGCGTACCGGTGAATACAACCCTAAAGAAACGCATCAGCCGAGATGTCATGCGGAAGCCTTATTGTGTTGTCGGTGTGTGCGGAGTTGCCGGTTGCAACCCGCCGTCGCGAACAAGAAACACCGGAGCACGATCGCTGCCGCGAATCGCCGATCGAGGCAGTCGCTGCTGCATCATGCGATCGACCGCCACGGCAAATTCGCGAGCCGCCCGCGTGGAATCATGCTGCCCTTCGTTCGAGAACACTTCGAGCGTCATGCTGGCTGGGCGATGGTGCGATCCAAAATACACCCGTTTCCACCACGGCAGATCGCCTGCCCGATTCTCGTCCCATTCAGCTGGGGGAATGGTGTAGTGCCAATAGAAAACCCATTCGCCAGCCGATGCCGAGGGCTTGTGAAATCGGAACTGTTGCAACGGAGCCGTAAAATTCTCCATCGCAACAACTTGACGCGCCGCTTCGTCTTCGATCATGCCCGCCGTCCGCATGCAGGCTTGAGGGTGATGCCAGCGATCGGCGGCCGTTCGAGAATACGCCATCCAGAGCGTCACGGTTTGGCCGCCGTGACGGTGCCGATACACGCGTTGCAGGTGCGAGTCACCATAGAGAAATGCGGGGTTGGTGATCGGCACGTCCCTTCCAATCCAATCCCCAAAGCGGCTGGGGATCTCATCGAAATTCACATCCGCCTGCGTCGCATGGGACGGAACTCGGGCCTGCACTGCGATTTGTAAACAGAGTGCCACAAGTAACATGCCGACTAAGAATAGATATCTCACTGTTGGCAACACCATGAATGTGTTCAGATCCGTAGACGCGAGGCGTCGAAGTGTTTCGATTAAGGCTGCTCCGGCATAACCGTGCTGAACCGTAATTGCGGTGGTTTTCGCAGAATCACGGACGCCAGCAGACCTTGCAAAATAAATCCAACCAATACGATCCCCATCCCTTCCAGGTGATGAAAGAAGCCTTGAGCCCATTCCGCGCTGCCCAAATGGATGATCAGACCCGTGACGATGACGCGCAGACAATTCGCCAGAACGGCGATTGGGATCGAACAGACCAGCATGAAGGTCAGAAATGCGCGGCCTCGGTTCAGCAATGCGCCGATGACGAATCCAGTCGCCAGGAACGCGGAGATTTGCCGCAACCCGCTGCAAGCTTCGGCGATCTCCAAGGTGTGATTGCGAAAGTGCAGGAAATAGCCCTCGCGAATCACCGGAACGTCCAGCACGGCCAGCGAGGTTTCGGCAATCACACTCACGGAATGCTGCAGATGATTGGCGATCCAAAGCTGCGTCCCAAACGGCAGCGGAGCCATGAAAATGAGCAGCGTGACGGCAGGTGCATAGGCTCGGATGCCCCGTCTTCCGCCGAGCAACCACAAGGCACCCCGCAAAAGAATGACCAACGACACCACGTCCATGAACAACCACGCGGCCAGCCACGACCATGCATGGAGAGCCAGACCCAGAACCAAGCAAACGACACCCTGCAACACGCAGGTTGTCGGAATCCGCTTACGGATCAATGAACCGTGTGATTTGAAGCCACGCCATGCAAACGCCAAGCTCACGAACGGAACGGCCCAACCGTGTGAGTAATTCGGGTCATCACTCCAGCGGTCGGCTAAGTCGAGCAACGTTTCCCCGTAAATCAATACAATCGCCACGGCGGGAGCGAGCACCAGCAGGCTCGTCCGCAAAACTCGCGCTGCTTTGGATTCGGGTCTGAAGAAATCCATCCGGCGATGACTCGTGCTTGCTTGAAATGTCTGCGATCAACCGTTTTGGCGACACAATCAACATATGCGTCACATCACGCTTCGCCGGTCCACAAGTGTGCAAGACACGTGCCTTCGTGCTGAAAGGACGCGTGGGACAACGAAGAGATTTCATTCAAACGAAGAGATTTCATTCAAGAGTGCGCGTCATGAACTCTTGCAGGTAGATTTCGGAACGGCTCCGAACGACTTCCGCGACCGCGTCGGCAAAACTGTGGGCGACCATCAGCAGCGGCAACATCAGCAGAATGCGATCGGACCAAACGATCAGTAGCCAATGAATTTTCGGTTCTTCCGTTTCTGGGTGTGAAGGCCGAGACTGTTGTAGGACG
>JAQBZS010000844.1 GCA_027622115.1 Planctomycetota bacterium
GCGTGCCGATGACCGGGCCTCGGTCGGCCTCAAGCTCGTAGCGACCGGATTCGATGCTGGTTCCGGCGCGGGGGCCTTTGCTGTCGCCGGTGGGGATGAACACGATCGAGCCTTTCTCGATCGGTTGACCGCGAAACGTGACGCGGCCCTCGACGGGAACTCGATGAGGTTCGGAGCCACCGCAGCCCATCACGCACATCAGCACCAACACCGCTAAACGATCCCGCCAGAAACGAGCCACACCTCGGTGATTCGTGAAACCGCGAGTGATGCAACGTCCGACTTCCCACATGCGTTGCGGATCAGAATTCACCGTTCGACTCCCCCCCGTTGCGTGTGGCAATTGAGTCGAGCACTTGTGAATCAATCACCTCGCTGACAAACCGGACGGAACCATCCGCCATCACAAATTGGACTCCGCCAACGTGATCGCTGCGGAATGTTTCGTATTCATTAAACCCGTTGACCAGGCGGTCGCTGTTGAACACGCCGACCGTTGTGGCCATCGACATGCCGGGGTGGCCAATCCCCCAAACCGCGGTGCCGAATTTGCCTTGGCCCGCACATGCCCCCGATGACCAGCGGAAATTCTCCAGCCCGTAATCGATCTCGCCGACGAGCAGTGTGTTTGATGTCCCATCGGTGACATCGCGGATCCGAGTGGGCCCGGCGTAGTGCGGCACGATTGCCCCGTTGTGTTCGTGGCCGAACCCGCTCTTCGTGCCGGTACAGACCGCGTAACTGCCGGGGGCTCGATTCTGCTCGCCACACGACACCGCCGGCACCGGGCGGCGCAACACCATGGACGGGCACAAGTAGACCTCTACTCGCTCCCCCACGACTTGCTCATTGAAGAACGTGTAGGACGGGGCATCAAAGTCGTATTTGCCGTAAAGCGGCGCTTGTTCGTGGTGCGGCAAGATCGCGGTGAAAGCACTGTAAAGCGTGCCGCCCTGGGTCCAGTGAGTCGCCATCGGAAGCGTGCCGTGCGCGTCGTGATAGTTGTGCATGGCCAAGCCGATTTGCTTCAGGTTGTTCCGGCACGCCGTGCGACGGGCAGCCGCGCGAGCCTGCTGAACGGCTGGAAGCAGCAACGCGACCAGGATCCCAATGATCGCGATCGTGACCAGCAACTCGATCAGCGTGAATCCACGACGGTTGCCGCGTCTCGCGACAAGTTGTGGCTCGTCGTCCGGTTCGTTGTCGACAATTTTCTTCGCGTCCGATCCCGGGCAAGCCGCGTCGTGCCTGCGGGGGCGGACAAGTGTTTTGTCGCTTGTCACAGTCGCTCTCCTCTTGATTGGCGGAAGGTTGTGTAGCACGTGCTACATTGTTGAACAAAATGTATCACGTGCTACATTGTGGCGGGAATGTATCACGTGCTACATTTTAATCAAGCGTGCCATCTCTCGCTTCGACTTGTTTGGCGAAAAGTGACCTGATCCACTAGCCGGACGGGCAGGAGAGGATCGAGACCGCAAGCAAGTTTTGGGCTGTCGTATCGAACGACAAACCCAAGCGGCTTTCCACGGCGATCTGTCTGTGTGGAAAGCGGACCAGAGAGGGCACGCGCAGCAAATGGACAGTCGACAGCGAGGTAAAGAGTTGCATGAGCGAACACGAGACGATCACGCCACCGAGTTGGCTGAGGATTACGTGGAGGCGATCGCCGACTTGATTGAATCGAAGGGGGCCTGCCGGCTGGTTGATCTGGCGGCCCATTTTGGGGTCACTCACGTCACGGCCAACCGAACGGTCGGCCGGCTGCAACGTGATGGCCTCGTAACAACGGAGCCGTACGCTCCGATCGAACTCGCAGCGAAAGGAAAACGGTTGGCGAAGGCATCCCGGCGACGACACGAGATCGTCTATCAGTTTTTGGTTGCTCTCGGAGTCGGCAAGAAAACCGCCGCCGCGGACTCAGAAGGCATCGAGCACCACGTCAGCCCGGAAACTCTTCGCAAGATGCAGGACTTCACGAAGCAAACTCAATCCGCCGACGACAACTGACGCAGAACGACCGGCCATTGCGAATGGCTCAGCCCGAAGCCAAGTATGTCAAGCTGAGCACGTCGACAAATCGTCGACGCAGGTGATGAATTGGTAAACCGATCCGCGTGCCAACGTTGAAGCGGACTGTGCAAGTCGTTAGTCTTCTCGCTCGCTTTCGCCCCAAAAATTCCAGCAGCCACCTAACCTGGGTTGCTGCAATACTTTAGGACTTTCCTCGCGGCTCGAACGCCGCGTTCGATGGTCTTTTCTCGCATCCAACAGGTGAGTTAGCAGAAAGAACAAGGGTTTGGACAATGGGTGTGACCACCAGAACCACCATGGTTCGCAAGGAAGACGCAACACTCGGCAGCAAAGACTGGTTTGTCGTTGATGCCGATAATCAGATCGTCGGTCGACTGGCGAATCGCATCGCAACCGTGCTGATGGGTAAGCACAAACCGGATTACACGCCGCATGTTGATACCGGCGATTATGTCGTGGTGTTGAATGCCGAACGCATCCGGTTTTCCGGTCGTCCGATCTTCCATCCCGAAATCCCGTATTGCACGACGAAAATGGAACGGAAGACCTACGATCGGTATTCCGGCTATCCCGGCGGCAGAAAAGTGTCGACCGCCGTTGAAGTTTGGAAGAAGGATGCTCGCCGAATCCTCCGAGAAGCTGTACGACGCATGCTGCCGAAGAGCAAGCTTGGCCGACATATGCTGGACAAGCTCAAACTGTATGTGGGTTGCGAACATCCGCATCAGGCCCAACAGACTAAAGACTTCCCAGATTACGTATAAACTGGGTTTGCAGAATCATTCATTCGCCTGGCCCCAAGGAATCACCCATGTCTGGCGAGACTCCAGAAGAAACAGCTCCAGCCTCTGAATCCTCGGTTCCCGAAGAAGCGGTTGTTCCGACTGAGCCGGTCGCCGAAAACTCGGTCGCAGCGCCGGAAGCGGTCGCTCCGACTGAGCCTGTCGCCGACGACTCGGAATCAGCCGACGAGACCGCTCCAGCCGCCCCGTCGGAAGCCGTTGGGATGGTGCCCGAGTTGAATATTGGCTCGGGTTCAATCGCTGCGGTGGAATCCGAATACGCGCCTGTCGTTCGCGGAAAGATCGACCGATTTGGCGTTGCGATGGGTACGGGACGACGAAAGTCGGCGGTTGCTCGTGTGCGAATCAAGGCCGGTGCGGGAGAATTAACCGTCAACAATCGACCGCTTGACGAGTACTTCGTCGTCGAACGCGATCGTCTCATGGTCGAAGCTCCGCTGAGAGCAACCAGTTCACTGGGAAAAGTCAACGTCTGGGTGCGAGTCAACGGTGGTGGGACGACCGGGCAAACCGGTGCCATCGTCTTGGGCATTGCCCGTGCGTTGGAAGCGATGGATCCGACAAACCATCACGCTCTTGCACACGGCGGTTATCTAACTCGCGACGGTCGAATGGTGGAACGCAAGAAGTACGGTTTCAAGAAGGCCCGCAAGAGCTTCCAATTCTCGAAACGTTAGGGTCGGTTGTTCTTGCCGGTCTTGGACGAGACTCTTGGACTTAGTCAGCCCGGTTGCCATTTGGTAACCGGGCTGTTTTTTTGGGATACGCGGCTTCGGATCGCTGGTCCTGTAGCCACCGTCGCCAAACGGTGGTTTCGCGGCACCACATCCACCGTCTGGCGACGGTGGCTACGTTTGGTTGTCGGTCGCTGCGTCGTTTAACAAAGTGCCTCTTTCAGACGTGGTGATTCAGTGGATTGGTGGGGACGAGTTGGTATCACGGCCACGTGCATCGCACTCCCGGTCATTTGGGGAGTGATCGTGAATTGGTTGTTTGACTTGTGGAGTGGCCGCAAGTCCGATTCGGACGACGACTCGATCTTTCCCGACTATCAAATCTGACATCGTCACTGCCGA
>JAQBZS010000845.1 GCA_027622115.1 Planctomycetota bacterium
GACTCTCCAAACCCGGTTGCCCGGTAACGGGACTGCCGGAAGCCGCCGTGGCTTCGTACAAGTTGTCTCCTTTCGCCAGCAAACCTTGCGAGTTGATAAACCGAGCCAACTCGATTTGCCCGATCTGGGACAACACCGCCTCGCCGGGAAGCCGGACCGACACTTGGCCAGTCGGTGCAATCACAACGTCTTCCGCATCCTGCGGAATCGAGATCAAAGGGGTTACCAATCGCCCCCGATCACCCGTCATCAGCACCAGATTGCCTTCCGCGTTCATTTTGAACGAACCGTCTCGCGAATAGAGCGTCGTGCCGCCGTCATCCACTTGAAAGAAGCCGTCGCCGACAATCGCCAAGTCGAGTTTGCCCGACGTACTGACGAGGCTGCCGGTACCGTGGTCTCGATCCGTGCCCGCGACGCGAGTTCCCAATCCGACATGAATGCCGGTGGGCGTGAGCTGATTCTGCGAATCGGTGGCACCCGGCAATTTCATGTGTTGGTAATACAAGTCCTCGAAGTTCGTGCGCGATCGCTTGAAGCCGTTGGTGCCGGCGTTCGCCAAGTTGTTCGCGATCGTGTCCAGATTGAAGAGATGGGCTTGCATGCCGGTTGCGGCCGAGTGCAATGCTCGAATAGCCATAATGTGTCACCCTTCTTTCAAGTCGCTTCGAAGCAATTGTTTAGCCGTGAGCCGCAGGCGTACGCGTGTTGGCAGCGAGTGTCCGTTCAAAGGGTCGTGAGTCTTCCCCATCACCGCATCGCCGACTGCAACAACTGTCCCAACATCTCATCCTGCATCTTCATCATGTTCACGTTCGTCTCGACCACGCGTGACGCCTCGATCAAATCCATCAGTTCTTCGATGGGCTTCACGCCCGACGCTTCCACAAACCCCTGTCGCAGGGTTGACGTTTCAACTGCCGATTGCAGCGACCCCTGAAACGTAAAGAGCCCGTCTGGCCGTTTCTCCAACGCATCGACCGACGTCGGACGTACCACGTCGAATTGGCCGAGCAAGACTCGCTCACCATCAATCAACTGATACAAGCCGCCCGCAGTGCTGATTTCGATTTCGCCCGCGTTGTCCGGAATCTCGAGCGACGTGCCGCTAGACGAGAGCACCCGGTGTCCGGTGTCCTGTTGAACCAGTTCGCCGTCGGCATTGACGGTCAGCCGGCCGTTGCGAGTCAGGAATTCGGCCTGTCCGTCGCTGACTCGCAGAAACCCATCGCCTTGAATTGCAAGATCAAACGGGCTGCCGGTTTGCGTTGCCGCGCCGGTGCTGAAGTCCGTTCGCACGGTGGCGGTCGATGTACCGCCCGTCGATTCATTCAAGTTGCCGGGCGGTTTTTCCTGCCCGCCGTAGGTGCGGTCGTAGGACTGATGTGCCTGGAAGACGGCGAAGTCGCGTTTGAACCCGTTGGTGGATGCGTTCGCCAAGTTGTTGGCCAATACATCCAACCGCGTCAGTTGGTTCTGCGCGCCTTGAGTTGAAAGATGTAGGCCGTAAAGCATTGCCGTATCCCTTGGATAGCGGCCCCCTGATTGTCGAAATGGTCTGTCGCGAGTCGTCCTTGTTTTCGTGTCCGGTTCCCTTTGAAACGTCACGATCGCTGACCGGCAAAATCCGCCGAACAACGCCGCGTGTGGTAGAATCGATGCTGTCTAGATCGCCAAGTCGCATCAACCCGCAAAGTCTTCCCAATCAGTAGAGTTTGTCGGACCGATACCACCGTCGGCTTGAGCCTAGTGCCACAAAACGGGCACAGTGGAGGAATTCACCTCACGGTCGCGTGCGTAACTCCGACTTCTCAAGTTTTCTTGATTGTGCCTGTCTTTGGTGCGACGAACCGCGACTTCAAGTCCGCTCGCGCCGACACCCGACGTTGATGGAGGCGTGTGTATGTTGCGGAGGTTTACGAACCACATCGACCTCTTCGCCGAACTGACTATTCCACCAAGTCCGCTTGGTTCCCTATATTCTGCCCCACGGACGCCGGGGCGTTGTTCTTGTTGACCCGCAGCACGGAACTTGTTCCGTGATTTGAAATTCTGCGGGATGCAGCAATCGCTCACGTTCATGGAGGATCCACCTGGATCGTAAATTTCGGGCCACGAGTTGGGACGGTTCAGTTCAATTCGAACCCAGAAGGAGTTGGATGTGTTACTACGCATGACCGCCGCGCTGATGTTGATTGCAATGACTCAAACGGCGTCCGCGCAAGCGCCAACTCGCAATGTCACGTTCGTGCTCAGCAAGTTCGAAACCCTGCGAGCCGACGTAGACCTCATGGTCACCAAGTTGGGACAGGATGCCGACGGGGCCAAACAGCTCAGCGAGTTCTTGGACATTTTGGCCTTCGGCGTTAGCGGAAATGACCCCGTCCGAGTCGACACCGTGATGGACGGCACCGACATTCGGCTGGTCACGATGATCCCGGTGGATCAATCGAAGGCTCGGGGCCAGGGCTTCAAGGACTTCTTAGACAGCCTTGACGCGTTCGGCATCACTCCCAAGAGAAAGGCCAAGGATCGCTGGCAACTCAAGGGAGCGTTCGCGGGATACATGCGATATCGACACGGCTACGGTTCAATCGCGGAAGACGTCGAGGACGTGCCCACGACACTCGCCGATCCACGAGAAGGCATCGACGAACTCAGCAAACACGCGTTCGCGATGCGAATCGCCAACGATCCGGCGGATCAGGACGGCCTCGAAGCACGGACCAAAGCCTTTGCACGCGTGCAAGAAGAAGTGCTGGCGGCCGTCAAGATGAAGGACAACGAGTCCAAGGAAGATTTCGACTTGCGCAAGACGCTGACCAAGCACCAACTCGCGGAAGCCGGGCGATATTTTGCCGAGTCTCAAAAGTTGATGATCGGCTGGGACGTCAACGCGGAACGCAAGCAGGCCGATTTGAGCCTGGACTTTGCGGCGATTGACGGCACGTCGCTCGCCAAAGGCATCGAACTGCTTGGCCATCGTCAAAGCTATTTCGCGCGAATACCGCGTGCCGAAAAATCCATCCTCAGTTTGCGGGCCAACCATCCGCTGGATGAACTGCGACAAGCACAATTACTGGAAGCGCTGAGCCTGTTCAAGGTGGCCGCGAAGGCTCGCATCAATCGCTCGTCCAAGATCGAAGACAAAGCCGGTAGCCAAAAAGTCTCGGAATTAGTCTTCGACATGATTAGCGATGGAGCCAAGTCCGGCGTGGTGGATGCGTTTGTGGAAGTCAATGCCACCGACAACGGCAAGCACTCATTGTTAGGTGGCATCAAATCGTCGGACGGCAACGTCACCCTGGATGTCCTGAAAGCCATTTCCGACATCAACGCCAAAGTCAAAGTGAAGATGGATGTCGACACTGCCGGCGACGTGAAGATTCACAAGGTCTTCATCTCGGAGGACGACAAGAGCGGCTTCGTGAGCTTTTACGGCGACAACGCCGTCTTGATCGGCACCAGTAAGGACGCCGTTTGGTTCGCTGCCGGAGAAGACTCGGTCAAGCGTTTGAAAGACACCGTGGCTCTGAACGCGGGCAGCGGCGACGTGCATTTTGAAAAAGACATCGTCTTGGACTTGCTGGTGAAAGTCCGCCCTTGGTTGGAACGGCGAGCCAACAGTGATTCCACCGTCGAAGGCGACGCCAAGATCGTTCGCGACAAGGCACTCGCGGGCATCGGCAAGGACACCGACATCATCACGATGAAGCTTCGCAGAGTCGAAAACCGCGTCGTTGGAAGCACACGGTTCGACACCGGCATCCTGACGTTTGTCGGGAAAGTTGCCGGACACTTTGCGAATGAGTATCTCGCCAAGTAACGACGCGTCGATAGGGGTAGGAACGGTCGATTGGTTTCGACCGCCCCTCCCTCCGAACCGTACGTGCGGTTCTCC